>NZ_BAAHBM010000118.1:0-8017 GCF_054776675.1 Angustibacter aerolatus | reverse complement strand
GCGGCCGCCCGCCGGGCCGCCGCCGCGAAGGCCGCCCGCGAGCAGGCCCGCCGCGACGCCGCCCGCGAGGCCCGTGAGCACGCGGCCGGCACCAAGCGCCCCACCCGGTCGCACGGCAGCACGTCGCACACCAGCAGCTCCTCGCACTCCAGCAGCGGGTCGTCGCACTCGTCCGGCAGCCCGTCGTCGGGCGGCAGCTCGTCCGGCGGGGGCTCGTCGGCGGGCAGCAGCAGCGGTGGCCGCGCCGCGGTGTCGTGGGCGCGCACCCAGCTCGGCAAGTGGTACGAGTGGGCCGCCGACGGCCCCTCGACGTACGACTGCTCGGGCCTGACCATGCGCGCCTGGCAGCGGTCGGGCGTGTACCTGCCGCACAGCTCGGTGATGCAGTACCAGGTGACCCGGCACGTCTCGATGGACGACCTGCGCGTCGGCGACCTGCTGTTCTTCGCGACGAACACGTCCAGCCCGTCGACGATCCACCACGTGGCGCTGTACGTCGGCGGCGGCATGATGCTCGAGGCGCCGCACACCGGCGCCCAGGTGCGGATCAGCTCGATGTACCGCTCTGGCCTCATGCCGTACGCCGGCCGCCCCTGACGCACACCCCCGCCCACTGCCGAGATGCGAGTAGCGGTTCACGACCGGACCCGGTCGTGAACACCTGCTCGCATCTCGGCGTCCGGGGCGCCGGGGTGCGGCACCCGCTGCGGGGTGCGAGCGTTGCGGCATGGACCTCGGGCTGCAGGGACGCACGGCACTGGTCAGCGGCGGCGCCTCGGGCATCGGCCGCGAGACGGCGCGGCAGCTGCTGGCCGAGGGCGTGCAGGTGGTCGTCACCGACCGCGACGCCGACGGGGTGCGGGCCGCGGCCGACGAGCTGGGCGCCACCGCGGTCGTCGCGGACCTGACCGACCCGGCGGACGTCGACCGGCTGGCCGCCGAGGTGCGCGAGGTGCTGGGCGGCGCTCCCGACGTCCTGGTGAACGCGGCGGGCATCACGGGCGCGACCGGTGCCTTCCACGAGATCGACGACGCGGGCTGGCTCGAGACGCTGCAGGCCGACCTGCTGAGCAGCGTGCGGCTGACCCGCGCGTTCGTCGAGGAGATGGCGCACCGCGGGTCGGGCCGGATCGTGAACGTCGCCAGCGAGGACGCGTTGAACGCCTACACCGACGACCCGCCGTACGTGGCCTCGAAGGCCGCGCTGCTCGCGCTGACGAAGGTGCTGTCGAAGACGTACGGCCACCGCGGGGTGCTGGTGAACGCGGTGTCGCCGGCCTTCATCGAGACGCCGATGACCGACGCGATGATGGACGAGCGGGCGCAGCAGGACGGCGGCGACCGCGACGACGCCGTGGCGCGGTTCCTGCACGACGAGCGGCCGGGCATCGAGCCGCGCCGCCGCGGCACCGTCGGGGAGGTCGCAGCGGTCATCGTGTTCGTGGTCTCGGAGCGCGCGACGTTCGTCAACGGCAGCAGCTACCGCGTCGACGGCGGCTCCGTCGGCACGATCTAGGGTGGCTCGACGTCGCGCTGCCGGACCGCCCGTCTGGCAGGACTTCCCGCCGCACCCGTTGCAGGACTACGCCGTCGTGGCCGATGGTCGCCGCGGGGCGATGATCGGCCCGCGCGGCGACGTCGCCTTCCTGTGCGCACCGTCGTGGGACTCGCCCGGCGTGGTGTCGGCACTCGTGGGTGGCGGCGGCGTCTACGCGGTGACGCCGGTCGAGCCGTTCGTGTGGGGCGGGTCGTACGAGGAGGGCAGCCTGGTCTGGGGCAGCCGCTGGCGCACGACGACCTGCACGATCACCTGCCACGACGCGCTCGCGTACCCCGGTGACCCGCACCGGCTGGTGCTGCTGCGGCAGGTCGAGGCGGGCGCGCACCCCGCCGTCGTCCGGGTGGTGCTCGATCTGCGGGCGGAGTTCGGGTCGCGGAAGATGCGGCAGCTGCACCGCGGCGACGACGGGTGCTGGACGGCGCGCACCGGCGACCTGCACGTGCGCTGGGCCGGTGCCCAGGACGCCGTGGTCGACGACGACGGCCGGCTGGTGCTCGAGCTGCGGGTGGCCCCCGGACGCCGGCACGACCTGGTGCTGGAGGTGTCGGACGAGCGGCTGCCCGAGCGACCGGCCGACGCCGGCGCGCTGTGGGACGCGACGCGCGCCGCCTGGGCCGAGGCGGTGCCGCGGCTCGACGGGACCATCGCCCCCCGCGACGCCCGCGCGTCGTACGCCCTGCTGCGCGGCCTCACCTCGCCCGGTGGCGGGATGGTCGCCGCCCCCACGCTCGGGCTGCCCGAGCAGGCGCACGGCGACCGCAACTTCGACTACCGGTACGTGTGGCTTCGCGACCAGGCGTACGCCGGGATGGCTTGTGCCGCAACGGATCCGCTGCCGCTGCTCGACGAGGCCGTCGCGTTCACCGTCGCACGGGTGCTCGAGGACGGGCTCGACCTGGCACCCGGCTACCGGGTCGACGGCTCGCCCATCCCCACCGAGGTCGACCTCGGGCTGCCCGGGTACCCCGGCGGTGGCGGCGTCGTCGGCAACTGGGTCGAGGGACAGTTCCAGCTCGACACCGCCGGCACCGTGCTGGCGCTGCTCGCCGCCGCCGCGCGCCACGACCGGCTCGACGCCGACGGCAGCCGCGCGCTGCTCAAGGCGATGCGCATCGTCGAGACCCGGTGGCAGGAGCCGGATGCCGGCATCTGGGAGCTCGAGAACGAGTGGTGGACGCACTCGCGGCTGTCGTGCGTGGCCGGGCTGCGGGCGACGTCCGTGGTGCTGCCGGGGGCCGAGGGCTCGCGGGCCGCCTCGCTCGCCGATGCCGTGCTCGCCGAGACCGACCGCCGCTGCCTCGGCCCGGACGGCCGCTGGCGGCGCAGCCCGCAGCACGAGGGCGTGGACGCCAGCCTGCTGCTGCCGCCCGTGCGCGGCGCGCTGCCGGCCGCCGACCCGCGCACCCGCGCGACGCTCGAGGCGGTCGAGCGCGACCTGGTGCGCGACGGCTTCGTGTACCGGTTCCGCCCCGACGCGCGCCCGCTCGGGCAGGCCGAGGGCGCCTTCCTGCTCTGCGGCTTCACGATGGCGCTCGCCCAGTGGCACCAGCACCGCGAGGCCGAGGCGCTGCGCTGGTTCGAGCGCACTGCGGCGACGGCGGGCACGTCGGGCCTGCTCTCGGAGGAGTACGACGTCGACGAGCGGCAGCTGCGCGGCAACGTCCCGCAGGCCTTCGTGCACGCCATGCTGCTCGAGACCGCCCAGTGCCTGCAGGGCGACGCCACCTGAGGTGGCGGCCGCCCGTGCGCCCGCCACG
The DNA here is from genome assembly GCF_054776675.1 of Angustibacter aerolatus. Classification (NCBI taxonomy): domain Bacteria; kingdom Bacillati; phylum Actinomycetota; class Actinomycetes; order Kineosporiales; family Kineosporiaceae; genus Angustibacter; species Angustibacter aerolatus. The sequence goes on along the minus strand of NZ_BAAHBM010000118.1, from coordinate 4,699 downwards.
ATGAGCAGGTGACCGCGACAGGCAGCAGCAGCCGCGTGCAACGGCCTGACGTCGCCCTGCCCGGCGTGGTGCTGGGCGTCGGGCTCGGCGGCTTCGTCGACGGCATCGTGCTGCACCAGGTGCTGCAGTGGCACCACCTGCTGTCGAGCAGGGTGCGGGTCGACACCGTGCCCGGGCTGAAGATGAACACGCTGGCCGACGGGCTGTTCCACGTCGTCACCTGGCTCGCCGTGCTGATCGGGTTGTCGCTGCTGTACTCCCGCGTCACGCAGGCCCGCGGCCGGTTGTGGGGGTCGCGGGCGCTGTGGGGCTGGGTGGTGCTCGGGTGGGGGCTGTTCAACCTGGTCGAGGGGCTGCTCGACCACCAGCTGCTGGGCATCCACCACGTGCGCAGCGGCGTGCACCAGACCGCCTGGGACGTCGGGTTCCTGGCGCTCGGCGCCGCGCTCGTCGCCGTCGGGTGGCTGGTGCAGCGCGGCGCCGAGCTGGTCGACGCGCCGCCGCGACGGGCCTGACGTGCACCACGAGGGGCCGGCGTCGTCGGACGTCGGCACGCTGCTGCCGCTCGCCGTCCTGCTGGTGCTGACGCTCACCTACCTGGGGCTCGCGGCGGCGCGCCGGGCGGAGCCGCGCGGCTGGAGCCGGTGGCGCACCGCGAGCCTGGCGACCGCATCGGTGCTGCTCGCCCTCGCGCTGCTGCCGGCCTGGATGCCGTGGCCCGAGCACGACTTCCGCGGGCACGTGCTGCAGCACCTGCTGCTCGGCATGGTGGCCCCGACGTTCGTGGTGCTCGGCGCGCCGGTGACGCTGCTGCTGCGCTCGGTGCCGGTGCGGCGGGCCCGCCAGGTGACGCGTGTGCTGCGGTCGCGCCTGGCCCACGTGCTCGCCCACCCGGTCACCGCGCTGGTGCTCACCGTGGGCGGTGTCGCCGCGCTGTACCTGACGCCGGTGTACGGGACGGTGCGCGAGCACGAGGCGGTGCACCTGCTGGTGCACGCGCACTTCGTGGCGTCGGGCTGCCTGTTCGCGTGGGTGGTCGCGGGGCCCGACCCGGCGCCGCGGCGTCCGTCGGTGCCGGCCCGGCTGGTGGTGCTCGGCGTCGCGATCGCCGCCCACGCCGTCCTGTCGCAGCTGCTGTACGCGGGGATCGGCGTGCGCGTGCCGGTGCCGTCGGTCGAGCGCCAGGGCGCCGCCGAGCTCATGTACTACGGCGGCGACCTGGCCGAGCTGCTGCTGGCCGTGGCCCTGCTGAGCGGCTGGCGACCCCGACGGGCCGCCGGCCGCCGGCGTCAGTGGGCGGGGGAGCCGAACGGCGTGGTGAAGCCGGCCTCCTCGGCGCGGGCGTACGACGCGGTGACCTCGGCCTCGGCCTCGGCGCGGCCGGCCCAGTGCGCGCCCTCGACCGACTTGCCGGGCTCGAGGTCCTTGTAGGTCTCGAAGAAGTGCTGGATCTCGAGGCGGTCGAACTCGCTGACGTCGCCGAGGTCCTGGATGTGCTTCAGCCGCGGGTCGCCGGCCGGCACGCAGAGCAGCTTGTCGTCGCCGCCGGCCTCGTCGCGCATGTGGAACAGGCCGATGGTGCGGGCCTTGATGAGGCAGCCGGGGAACGTGGGCTCCTCGAGCAGCACCAGCGCGTCGAGCGGATCGCCGTCCTCACCGAGCGTGCCCTCGACGTAGCCGTAGTCGGCGGGGTAGCGGGTCGAGGTGAAGAGCATGCGGTCGAGCCGGATGCGGCCCGTCGCGTGGTCGACCTCGTACTTGTTGCGCTGGCCCTTGGGGATCTCGATGGTGACGTCGAACTCCACGGTGTGTCCCTCTCGGCGGTTCCGGGTGCGGCGAGGACGACGGATAGGGTCGTCCGGCAGGGGTCGAGTGTTTCACGGGCGCGAGGGGGGTCGATGCGCAGGCGGTCCGTCCGGCGGCTGCGGGCCGCACTGGTGGCGTGCGCGCTGGTCGCCGGGTACGCGGTCGCCGACGCCCAGGACGTCGTCCCCGGTGTGCTCACCACCAGCCCGGCGGCCGTCGCCGCGGCCCCCCGCCCCACGCCGTCCGACCCGGCCCGCACGGCCGCGGCGCCGGTGCTGCCGGGCCTGTCCGACCAGGCCCCGACCCCCACCACCGGGGGGCTCACCCGCACCCTGAAGCCCCTGCTCGGGGCGGCCGCGCTCGGCGGCCACGTCTCGGCGTCCGTCGTCGACGACGCCACCGGCACGCAGCTGCTCGGGCGGGACGCCGGGTCGGCGCGCGCCCCGGCGTCGACCGCCAAGCTGCTCACCGGCGTCGCCGTGCTCTCGGCAGTCGGCGGCGCCACCACGCTGCCCACCACGGTCGTGCAGGGCGCGGGCGCCGACGAGGTGGTGCTGGTCGGCGGCGGCGACATGATGCTCGGCACCGGCGCCTCGAAGCCGCGCAGCGCCGAGGGCCGCGCCGGGCTCGGCACGCTGGCCCGGCAGGTGGCCGACGCGCTCTCCCGCGAGGGTCGCACCCGGGTCGCCGTCCGGTTCGACGACTCGCTGTTCACCGGCGGCACCGTCGCCCCGGGCTGGGCGGCCGTCGACATCGGGTACGGGCTGACCGGCCGGGTCGCAGCGCTCGGGCTCGACCGCGACCGGGCGGTGCCCGGCCACCCCGCGCCCGCCGACCTGGCGCTCTCCGCGGCCCGCGCCTTCGCCTCCGCGCTCGACGCGGCCGGCATCTCCGTGACCGGCGCACCCGTGCGCACGAAGGCGCCGGCCGGTGCCCGGCAGCTCGGCCTGGTGCGCTCGGCGCCGGTGCAGGACGTGCTGTCGGTCGCGCTGCACGAGAGCGACAACGCCCTCGCCGAGGGGCTCGCGCACCTCACCGCCCGCGCCGTGAAGCGTCCCGCCACGTTCGCCGACGCCCCGCAGGCCGTGCTCGATCAGGTGCAGCACGTCGGCATCGACACCGGCCCCACCGTGCTCCTCGACGGCAGCGGCCTCACCCGCGGCAGCCTCGTGCCCGCCGCCGTGCTCACCGACGTGCTGCGGGCGGCGGGCAGTCGCGAGCACCCCGAGCTGCGGCCACTGCTCGACGGCCTGCCGGTCGCCGGGTTCAGCGGCACCCTCGCCGGCCGCTTCACCGAGCGCCCGGCCCGCGACGCCGCCGGCGAGGTGCGCGCCAAGACCGGCACGCTCACCGGCATCAACACCCTGGCCGGCGTCACCGTCGACGCCGACGGGCGGCTGCTCGTGTTCGCCGTCCTCGCCGACCACGTGCCGACCGGCGGCACCGACGCCGCCCGGCACACCATGGACCGGATCGCCGCGGCGCTCGCGGACTGCGGCTGCCGCTGACCCCCGCGCGGCCTCGCTGGGCCCGGCGGCGTCACGTAGGTTCGGGGCATGAGCGACCGCAGCGTGCTCGACCAGCTCGTCGACTGGGACCTGGCGGCGGCGACCGCCCGGCGGCTGGCCCGCCCGGGACCCGTGGTGTCGGCGGGGGAGGCCGCGGAGGCGGTGGGCTCGCTGCGGGCCGCGGCCACCGCGGCGCGCCCTCACGTCGCCGAGATCACCGGGCTGCACGCGCCGTCCGACGACGCCGTGGTGAAGGTCGTCGACCGGCCGGCCTGGGTCGCGGCGAACCTCGAGACGCTGCGCGCGATGCTCGGCCCCGTGGTCGAGGCGATGACCGAGAAGAAGCCGGTCGAGCCGAACGCCGTCGTGCGGGCCGTGGGCGGTGCGGTGACCGGCGCCGAGGCCGGCGGGCTGCTCGCGTTCCTGAGCTCGAAGGTGCTGGGGCAGTACGACATCGCGCCCGGCGGCACGCCGCGGCTGCTGCTGGTCGCGCCGAACGTCGTGCAGGCCGAGCGCGACATGGGCGTCGACCCGGCCGACTTCCGGTTGTGGGTCTGCCTGCACGAGGAGACCCACCGCGTGCAGTTCACCGCGAACCCGTGGCTGCGCGCGCACCTCGTCGACAGCGCGCAGTCGCTGGCCCGCGAGCTCGCGCCCGACCCGAGCGCCCTCGTCGACCGGCTCGGCGACGCGGCGTCCCGCCTGCCCGGGGTGCTTCGTGGCGACGGCGGCTCGCTGCTCGACCTGCTGGCGACGCCCGAGCAGAGCGAGCGGGTGGCGGGTGTCACCGCGGTCATGTCGCTGCTCGAGGGGCACGCCGACGTCGTGATGGACGCCGTCGGGCCGGCGGTGGTGCCCAGCGTCGAGACGATCCGAGCCCGGTTCACCGACCGCCGAGCGGGCCTCGGCCCCGCCGACCGCATGCTGCGCCGGCTGCTCGGGCTCGAGGACAAGATGCGCCAGTACCGCGACGGCGCCCGGTTCGTGCGCGGCGTCGTCGACGAGGTCGGCATGCAGCGCTTCAACACCGTCTGGACGTCGGCCGAGACGCTGCCGCTGCCCGCCGAGATCGAGGACCCGTCGGCCTGGGTGCGCCGCGTCGCCCCCTGACCCCCCTTTGCGCACCTCAGCCCGGTTTCCGCACGTCAGCCCGCTCGCGAGGGGCCGCCGAGCGGGCTGAGACGCGGAAACCGGGCTGGCGCGCGGAAAGGGGTCAGCGGGGTGCGGGCACGCCGTCGAGCGCGGCCTGCGCACCGCGACCGGGCACGCCCGGCGGCAGCGCCGGCCACCCGGCGGCGCGCGCGGCCAGGGCCAGCGCGCCGGTCACCGGCGCGACCTCGAGCACCTGCAGGCGGGCCGGCAGCCCGCGCTCGGCGAGGGCCGCG
>NZ_BAAHBM010000117.1:0-8043 GCF_054776675.1 Angustibacter aerolatus | reverse complement strand
GGCGCCGCCGACCGCCAGGCCGGCGGCCAGCGCCGCCCCGGCGACCGCGCGGCGGCGGTTGCTGCCAGGGCGGGCGGGGGTGGCCGGCCCGGTCTGCAGGGTCTCCGGCGCGGGTCGGCTGGGCTCGCTGGGGGTCCAGCTGCCTCGGGTCTCGTCGGTCACGACGTGCTCCTCTCGTTGGTGCCTGACCACGAACGTCGGTCGAGCACCTGGAGAGGCTGCCTGAGGAGCCTGTCAGGACCCTGTGGACCGGGCGATCCCGGCCGATCGGCCGAGGCGGCGGGCCCTCAGAGCACGATGCCCTCGTCCCAGCGCCAGGTCGTGAGCACCGCGTCGAACAGGTCGGAGAGCAGGTCGGCGAGCTCGGGCTGGTGCGGTGGGCGGGCCGCGGTGAGCACGACCGACAGCCAGCGGCGCTCGTCGCCCGGCACCGGCACGTGCACCTCGACCCGCTTGGCCGCGGGCGGGTCGCCCTCGGGCCCCGCCGGCGACTCGACCTCCCAGCGCAGCGCGGTCGCGCCGTCCAGCGCCACCGGCGCCGCCTCGGGGTGCGCACGCAGCATCGCGGCCAGCACCCCCTCGGTGACGTCGAAACCTCCCGGCGGCTCGCCGTCGAGCAGCTGGTCGTGCACGACGAACGACGCCGGCACCGGACGGCCGCGCACACCGAGCAGCGGGGCGTACGGGTCGAGCGCGCCGGCGGCGCGGCCCTCGGCGAGCAGGTCACGCACCCGCCGCGCGGCCTCGGCGAGCAGCGGCTCCACCGCGTCGCGCGGCTGGCCGGCCGCGGCCTCGCGCAGCCTGGCCTCCACCCGGTCCGGGGTGGCGGGGTCGCGCACCGGCAGCTGCATCCAGCCGGGCGGCAGCACCAGCCGGTAGCCGACCGCGGGGGCGCGGCTCGGCCCGGTCACGCCGACCGCACGGTGAGCGAGGTGGCGAGCGCCTCGACGTCGTCGGCCGCGGCGATCACCCGGCCGGGATCGAACGACGTCCACAACCGCACGTAGACGGGTTCGCCGTCGAGCTCGACCCGCCAGGCGTACGACAGCATCGCGGTCAGCACCGCGCCGTCCTCGCCGACCGACTCGCCGTAGCTGATCGCCCGGACGCCGTCGCCCAGCCCGCCCCGCACCGGCTCGACGACCGGGGCCTCGACCACGGCGGGGTGCCCGGCACCGACCAGCAGCTCGAGCACCGCGCGCTCGTCGTCGCCGCCGACGTCGTCCGGACCGAGCAGGGTGAGCATCACCGGCAGCGGCACGTCGTCCCACGCCGGCAGGTGCAACCACTTCTGCAGCCAGCCCTGCGCCGGGAACCCGCGCGCACCGGCCAGGGCCAGCAGCCGGGTCAGCCGCTCGCGGTCGTCCGGCGCGGCGTCCGGCAGCCCGGCGTCCGACAGCACGACGGCCGCGGTCTGCTCGGCCCAGGTGCGCTCGTCGACCGGCTCGTCGTCGAGCTCGGCCGGCAGCGGCGCGGGCAGCCACACCGCCCAGTCGGGGTCGGCGTCCACGAACTGCACGGCTACCACGCGGTCCCGTTGACCGGACGGTTGTCGGCCCAGTCCTTCAGCCGGTCGTACCCGGGCACCGGCAGGTAGTCCGAGTAGACGCCGAAGCCACCGCCCGCGACGCCGACCCACGCGTTGGTCGTGGCGACCCGCACCGCGGTGCGGGCCTCCTGCGCCGCCTGGGTCACGCGCGCCGCGCCCGGGAAGTCGGTCACCACGCGGGCCATGTCGCCGCGCAGCGCGGCGAGCTCGGGGTCGAAGCCGTTGGCGATGCGCTGCACCACCGGCGCCTTCGCGATCGGCACCGCCCGGTAGGCGTCCGACAGCGCGTCGCTCGCCTGGGCCATCTGCCGGTTCATCTGCGCGGTGACGCGGGCGTGCTCGGCCCGGGCCAGCTGCCGCGCGGTCTGGCTGCCGCGCGACATGCGGGTGCCGAGCGCAGCACGCTCGGCGCTCGACGTCAGCCGGACGACGCGCGCCGCCTCGGCCCCCTCGCGGGCGGCACCGGCGGCCCGGGTCGCGCCCTGGCCGGCCTTCACCGCGGCGCCGGCGAACCGGCCGATGCCGAGCGTGGCGAGCGCCAGCACGTCGAGCCCGACGTCGGTCCACGACCCGTTGCCGGTCGACGCGAGCGCGGCGTGCGCCCCGAGGCCGATCAGGGTGACGGCGATGACCAGACCGTTCAGGCCAGGCACGAACAGCGCGACCACCATGAGCACGAGACCGATGGCGCCGCAGATCTTGCCGATGGCGTCGAACACCCCCGCGTACCGGTCCATGAAGTCGCAGAAGTTGTCCCACCACCCGTCCTTGACGTCGTCGTCGGCGCCGTGGCGGATGGCCTTCGCGATCGGGCGCGCCTCGTCGTCGCGCTCCTCCTCGAGGGCCCGCAGGTCGCTCGCCGCCCCCGACACCCCGCTCTGCGCGTCGAGGAACGCCTGGTGGTCGGTCTGCCAGGTCCTCACCTCGTCGTCGGTCGCACCGGCCGGCGGCACGTACGACCTCGCGGACGCCGGGGCGGACTGCGCGGCGTGCGCGTGCTGCTGCGCGTCCTGCAGGATCGCGACGGAGCGCCGCTGGTAGTCCTCCACGTTGTCGGGCCACTTCGCGAGCTGGGTGCCGGCCGTCTCGTAGCGGCCGCGCACCTTGTCGAGCTTGTCAGCGGCCTGCTTCGACTTCTCGACGATCGTGTCCTTGTACTGCCCCTCGAGGCCCTCGCTGGCACCGATGCGCCGCAGCCGAGCCACCTGCTGCTCGATCTCGCGGGCCATCTCCCCGTAGTGCGCGGCGGCCCGGCGCACGACGTCGGCGTCCCCCGGGAACGGGTCCTTCGCCCGGCCCACGGCCGACCAGTCCGACGGCCTGCTCACGACGGGTGCACCGCCCCGTGGCCGTGCACGATCTGCTGCGCCTGCGTGCTGCCGGTCTGCTCGATCGACGACCCGACCTTGTGGTCGGTCGCCTGCCAGGTCTCGATCGCCGACCTGGTCGCCTCCTCGAGCTTGCCCAGCGCCTCGACCAGCTCGCCGCGGTGGCGGTCCCAGTTGTTGGCGAACTCCTCGATCGCGTCGGCGATGTCGCGGCTGCAGACGGCGTGCTTCACCGCGTCGCTCGCGTCGTCGATCCCCTCGAACTCGCGGCGGATCGCCGCGAGCGAGCTCGCCGACTCCCCCAGCTCCGCGTAGTCGACCTTCAGCGTGCCTGGCCCTCCCATGGCGCCTCCCCCGGCGTCGTCACTGCTCCCCGGCCGGGATGCTAGCGGAGGCGCGGGCCGTTCGTCCCCCGCTGCGCCGACCGGGTCGGCGGGGCTGCGATAGCGTCCGCCGTCGACCCGTGCACGCGGACGAGGGGGAGGTCGTGGACGCTTCGGTCCTGCGCAGACGCCGACAGCCCGTGCGGCTGCGGCTGCGCCACCCGGACGTCGAGGCGGTGCGCGCCTCGGTGCGCCCGCGTGGCCGGTTCGACACCAGCGGCGAGGTGCGCGTGCAGGTCGACGGCACCGCCGTGCGGGCGCAGCTGCCCCAGGCCAGCCCGCGCTCGCCGAGCAACCCGGTGCTGCGCGGCAGGCTGACGCCGGACGACGGTCAGGTGCTGCTGACCGGCGAGGTGGTCGAGACCGTCGGCAGCCTGGTCTCGCTCTGGGCGTTCGTGGTGCCCGCGCTGCTCGCGCTCGTCGCGTGCGTCGCGATCCTGGCCGCCGGCGGGCCCGGCGTCGGCTTCTGGGTGTGCCTCGGCGCCGCGCTGCTGCTGGGTGGCGTCAGCGCGCTGCTGCTGCGGCAGCGGGCGGCCGGCACCGACTGGCAGCCGGCGGCGCAGTCGGTCGAAGACGCCGTGCGCCGAGCGCTGCGCGGCTGACTAGCGGAGCAGGTCGACGGCCAGCTCGCGCATCTCGACCTTGCGCACCTTGCCGGTGACGGTCATCGGGAAACCGTCGACCACGTGCACGTACCGCGGGATCTTGTAGTGCGCCAACCGCCCGTCGCAGAACGCCTTCACGCCCTCGGCGGTGAGCGGGTCGACGCCCGGCCGCATGACGACCCACGCCATCAGCTCCTCGCCGTACCGCTCGTCGGGCACCCCGATCACCTGGACGTCGGCGACGTCGGGGTGGGTGTAGAGGAACTCCTCGACCTCGCGCGGGTAGACGTTCTCGCCGCCGCGGATCACCAGGTCCTTGATGCGGCCGACGATGCTCAGGTAGCCGTCGCCGTCCATCACCGCGAGGTCGCCGGTGTGCATCCAGCGGGCCGCGTCGATCGCCTCGGCGGTCTGCTCGGGCTGCTCCCAGTAGCCGAGCATCACCGTGTGGCCGCGGGTGCACAGCTCGCCGGGGGTGCCGCGCGGCACGGTGAGCCCGGTGGCCGGGTCGACGACCTTCGACTCGAGGTGCGGCATCGTGCGGCCCACGGTCTCGGTGCGGCGGGCCAGGTCGTCGTCCGTGCGGGTCATGGTCGACACCGGCGAGGTCTCGGTCATGCCGTAGCTGATCGCGACCTCCGACATGTGCATCTCGTTGACCACGCGCTTCATCACCTCGACGGGACAAGGGGACCCGGCCATGATGCCGGTGCGCAGCGTCGACAGGTCGTAGCCGTCGAAGCCGGCCAGCCCCAGCTCGGCGATGAACATCGTCGGGACGCCGTAGAGCGAGGTGCAGCGCTCGTCCTGCACGGCCTGCAGCGTCGCCGCGGGGTCGAAGCCGGGTGCCGGGATCACCATGCAGGCGCCGTGCGAGGTGCACGCGAGGTTGCCCATGACCATGCCGAAGCAGTGGTAGAACGGCACCGGGATGCAGACGCGGTCGAGCTCGGAGTAGTGGATCAGCTCGCCGACGAAGTACCCGTTGTTCAGGATGTTGTGGTGCGACAAGGTGGCGCCTTTGGGGAACCCCGTGGTGCCGCTAGTGTACTGGATGTTGATCGGGTCGTCGGGCGAGAGCGTCGCCTGCCGCTCGGCCAGCCGGTGGTGGTCGACGCGCCCGCCGCGCTCGACGAGCTGCGTCCACGAGTCGGTGCCGATGAACACGACGTCCTCGAGCCGCGGGCACTCGCCGCGCACCCGGTCGACCATCGCGCGGTAGTCGCTGCCCTTGTGCTGCAGCGCCGACACCAGCAGCCGCATGCCCGACTGGTTCACCACGAACGCGAGCTCGTGGCTGCGGTAGGCCGGGTTGACGTTGACCAGGATCGCGCCGACCTTCGCCGTGGCGTACTGCAGCAGCACCCACTCCGCGCAGTTCGGCGCCCAGACGCCGACCCGGTCGCCCTTCGCGACGCCGAGCTCGAGCAGGCCGAGCGCCAGCTCGTCGACCTCGACGTCCAGCTCGCTGTACGTCCACCGCCGGTGCGTCGGCACGTCGACCAGCGCCTCGCGGTCGCCCCACCGGCGGACGGTCCGCTCCAGGTTCGCCCCGATGGTGTCACCGAGCAGCGGCACGTCGGAGACGCCGGACGTGTACGACGGCAGCGCGGTCATGCGGCTCAGTCTGCCGCTACTCGCGCAGGGGATCCAGGTGCTGGGCCACCTCGTCGAGCACCCGCTCGTCGCCGGCGTACTCGCCGTGCTCGCGCGGCCAGTGGGTGACGACGTCGGTGAACCCGAGCTCGCGGGCCCGGCCCACGGCCTCCGTGAACGCGTCGGCGCTGCTCAGCGAGAACACCGCACCGGAGTCGAGGTTGAGGTAGCGGTCGCCGGGAGCGCGACCGAGCTCGTCGCACGCCGTCCGGTACCGGTCGAGGGCCTCGGCCACGCCCTGCCACCACCGCGCCTGCCCGTCGTCCGGTCGGGTGGTGCCGGTGGTCGCCCACGCCTCGCCGCGCCGGGCCGCCAGCCGGATCGCGCGCGGCCCGTTCGCCGCCACCACGAACGGCACCCGCGGCTGCTGCACGCAGCCGGGGAGCATCCGAGCCTCGACGGCGTCGTACCGCTCGCCGTGCGCCGTCGTCGACGGGTTCGTGAGCAGCTGGTCGAGCAGGCCGAGGAACTCGTCGAGCCGCTCGACGCGCTCGCCCGGCGTCGGCCGCGGCTGCCCCAGCACGTCGGCGTCCCAGCCCTCGCCGCCCGCTCCGACGCCCAGCAGCATCCGGCCGCCGCTCACGTCGTCGAGCGTCATGACGTCCTTGGCGAAGGGCACCGGGTGCCGGAAGTTCGGCGAGGCCACCCACGTGCCGAGCCGCACCCGCTCGGTCACCGCCGCGACCGCCGCCAGCACGGGCACCGTGCCGAACCACGGCTCGTCGGCCAGCGAGCGCCAGGCCAGGTGGTCGTAGGTCCAGGCGTGGTCGAACCCCATGTCCTCGACGGCCCGCCAGCGCTCGCGCGCCTCCGGCCAGCGCTGCTGCGGCAGGACGACGACCCCGATGCGCATCGTGTGAACATAACGGGGTGCGCGGACTCCGGTTGCTGGCGGTCGGCGCGCCGGTGGTCTTCACGGCCGCGTGGCTGCTGCTGGGGCTGACGCTCGACGGGTACTCCGCGAGCCGCGGCACGATCAGCGCGCTCGCCGCCCAGGGGGTGCCGACCCGGCCGTGGATGACGGCGGCGCTGGTGCTGCAGGGGTGCGGTCAGCTGGCGGCCGCGGTGCTCGCCCGCCGACGTCCGCGGCTGCCGGTCGTCGCCGTGTGCCTCGCGGTCGGCGGGCTCGGCACGCTGGCCGTGGCCGCGTTCCCGCTCTCGGGGTCGACCGCCGGGCTGCACGCGGCCTCGGCGACGGCGGCGTTCGGCGGGCTGCACCTCGGCGTGCTGGCCGGGGCGCTGACGTCGCGGGTGCCGCGGTGGCTGCGGCTGACCGCCGTCGGTGCGCTGGCGGTCGCGCTGCCCGACCTCGCCTGGTTCCTCGCGCACCTCGACTCGCCCGCGGCCTGGTACGGCGGGAGCGAGAAGACGTTCACGACGGTGCTGCTGGGCTGGTGCGCCCTTCTGGTCGTGTCTCTCGACCCGCGGCCGCCGCGGATCGGCGTCCGAGTGCGTCGCTGACAAGGCGGAGGAGCGGCCGATACCGGGGTTGTATCGGCCTCGACGACAACGCAGGCAGGGGCGTGCTCGGGCGTCGATACGTCGGTCGCGGGTCGAGAGACACGACCTAGCCTGGGCCTGTGGACGTGATCGAGGAGCAGACCTACCGCGACGAGGACTGGTACGGCCGCGAGCTGGCGGGTGACCGGTTCGCCGACTGCACCTTCGTCGGCGTCGACCTCACCGAGTGCGTGACCCGCGGCGCGTCGTTCGAGCGGTGCGTCTTCACCGACGTCCGGCTGAACGCGTCGCGGCACGAGGGCTCGGCGTTCACCGGCTGCACCTTCACCGGCGTCTCGTTCTTCGACGCCGAGCTGCACGGCTGCAAGCTCGTCGGCTCGACCCTGCGCCGCTGCTCGCTGAAGCCGCTGCTCGTGCGCGGTGGCACCTGGGCCTACACGGTGCTGCGCGGCGAGGACCTCAGCGGCCTCGACGCCGAGGGCGTGTCGTTCGTCGAGGCCGACCTCGACGACGCCGACCTGCGCGGCGCCGTGCTGCGCGACGGCGACCTCTCGCGGGCCAACCTGCACGGCGCCCGCCTCGACCGCGCCGACCTGCGCGGCACCGCCCTGCACGACCTCGACCCCGTCGGCCCGCGCTGGACCGGCGCCCGCGTCGACCTCGCCGGCGCCGTCCAGCTCGCCGAGGCCCTCGGCCTCACCGTCGACCCCTGACCCGCGCCGTCCGCCGTCCGCCCCCTCGCCCTGCGCCCCACTCGCCGCGCGCCACGTGAAGTCGGCTGCGGCACCGTTCCTGCGGCGTGCACGCCCAGCGAAGGGTGCCGCAGCCGCACGAGGTGCCCGCCTCGCTCGCGCCCTCGACGTCCTCCGGTGCCGCCCGCGCTCCGGCACGCTCGCCGGGACGTCCATCCGGCGCGGACGGCGGACGGCGGGCGACGTCGCGCGGCTCGAGCCCCGCGTGGCGGGGGCACCGTTCCTGCGGCGTGCACGCCCATCGAACGGTGCCGCAGCCGACTTCACGTGGCGCGCGACCGGGGGCGCGGGGCGGGGGCGGGGCGGCGC
>NZ_BAAHBM010000116.1:0-8241 GCF_054776675.1 Angustibacter aerolatus | reverse complement strand
CCGCCGCGTCGCTGGCCCGGGCCGCCGTGCTGCTCGGCGACCGCGCCCCCGTGGTGCTCGCGGCCCGCGGTGCGAGCGCCCGGCTGGTCGCCCTCGACGGACGCCCGACGCTGCTCGGCGAGGCGCTCGACCAGCCCGCCGACGCCTCGACCCACCAGGTGGCGTGACATGACCCTCGTCCTGCCCGAGCGCGACCTGGCCACCGGCACGCGCACCACGACGCTCGACGTGGTGGTACCCGTCTACGACGAGGAGGTCGCGCTGCCGGTCTGCGTGCGGCGGCTGCACGCCCACCTGCGCGACACCGTGCCCTACGGCTTCCGCATCACCGTCGCCGACAACGCCAGCACCGACGGCACCCTCGACGTCGCCTACCGGCTGGCCGCCGAGCTGCCCGAGGTGCGGGTGGTGCACCTCGACGAGAAGGGCCGCGGCCGGGCGCTCGCCGCCGTCTGGAGCGCGTCGGACGCCGAGGTGCTGGCCTACACCGACGTCGACCTGTCGACCGACCTCGCCGCGCTGCTGCCGCTGGTGGCGCCGCTGGTGTCGGGGCACTCCGACGTCGCCATCGGCACCCGGCTGGCCCGCAGCTCGCGCGTGGTGCGCGGCACGAAGCGCGAGGTGATCTCCCGCTGCTACAACCTCATCCTGCGCGGCACGCTGTCGGCCCGGTTCTCCGACGCGCAGTGCGGGTTCAAGGCGGTGCGGCGCGACGTGGCGCAGCAGCTGCTGCCGCTCGTCGAGGACACCGGCTGGTTCTTCGACACCGAGCTGCTGGTGCTCGCCGAGCGCAGCGGCCTGCGCATCCACGAGGTGCCCGTCGACTGGGTCGACGACCCCGACAGCCGGGTCGACGTCGTGCCGACGGCGCTCGCCGACCTGCGCGGCGTCGTCCGGCTCGGCCACGCGCTCGCGACCGGACGGCTGCCGCTGTCGCAGGTGCGCGCGAGCCTGGGGCGCGGCGCGCTGACCGCCCCCAAGGGCGTGCCGGCCGGGCTGCTGTCGCAGGTGGTGCGCTTCGCCGGCGTCGGCGTGCTGAGCACCCTCGCCTACCTGGCGCTCTTCGTCGCCCTGCGACCGGGCGCGGGCGCGCAGTGGGCCAACCTGGTGGCGCTGCTGGTGACGGCCGTCGCGAACACGGCCGCGAACCGGCGGTTCACCTTCGGCGTCGACACCTCGGACGGCGCGGCGCGGCAGCAGCTGCAGGGGCTGGTGGTCTTCGGCCTCGGTCTGGCCCTGACCAGCGGCAGCCTGTGGGCGCTGCACGCCGCGGCGTCACCCGGTCGGTGGGTCGAGCTCGGGGTGCTGGTCGCCGCCAACGCCGCGGCGACGCTGATGCGGTTCGCGCTGCTGCGCGCCTGGGTCTTCCGCACCCGGTGACGTCCCGCCGGCCGGCGGGTCGGGCTGCTCGGCCCGCACCCGCGCCGCCTCCTGCTCCTCGCGGAAGCGCATCCGCCGCAGGTGACCGGTCATGTTGCGCAACAGCAACCAGGTGACGATCGCCAGCACGAACACCACGAGGAACCCGATGAACCCGGGGGTCACCTTGTCGGCCGGCGGGGTGCCCGGCGACGGGGTGGTGGTCGCAGCCAGCACCGCCAGCGGCGTCACGAGGGCCTGCGCAGGACGATCGGCTGGTCGGTGCGGACGCCGGCGAACAGGTCGTCCTCGGGCAGGTCGACCGGCACCTCGCTGTGCGCCAGCTCGTAGTCCTCGGTCGGCCACAGGTCGCGCTGCAGCTGCATCGGCACCGAGAACCACGAGCCCTCGGGGTCGATCTGCGTGGCGTGGGCGATGAGCGCGCGGTCGCGCGTCTCGAACCAGTCCCCGCAGGGCACCCGCGTGGTGATCGGGCGCTCGCCGCGCTCCTCCCACCGCTCGATCCACTCGGCGTACGGCGACTCGCGACCGGCCGCCAGCATCGCCTCGTGGAAGGCCATGATCCGGCCGCGCGACAGGGTCTGGTTGTAGTACAGCTTCAGCGGCTGCCAGGGCGCCCCGGCCTTCGGGTAGCGCGCCGGGTCGCCGGCCGCGTGGAAGGCCTCGACCGACACCTTGTGGCACATGATGTGGTCGGGGTGCGGGTAGCCGCCGTTCTCGTCGTACGTGGTGATGACGTGCGGACGGAACTCGCGCACCACCCGCACCAGCGGCTCGGACGCCGTCTCGAGCGGGGTCAGGCCGAAGCAGCCCTCGGGCAGCGGGGGCAGCGGGTCGCCCTCCGGCAGCCCGGAGTCGACGAACCCCAGCCACCGGTGCTGCACGCCGAGCGCGGCCTGCGCGGCCGCCATCTCACGACGACGCACCTCGGCGATGTCGCGGACGATCTCCGGACTGCCCTGCAGCGCCGGGTTCAGCACGTCGCCCCGCTCACCACCGGTGCACGAGACGACGAGCACCTCGGCGCCCTCGTCGACGTAGCGGGCCATGGTGGCGGCGCCCTTGCTCGACTCGTCGTCGGGGTGGGCGTGCACGGCCAGCAGCCGCAGCGGCTCGGTCACGGGTCCTCCGTGGGAGTGGGTCTCAGGGTGCGGGATGATCCTCTCAGCACCCACCGACGGTCGGCACGCCCGGCCCCCGACCGGTGCGTCCGCCGTCCGCGACAGGCAGGGAGACCCGGTGCCCACCGACCTCGACGCCCGCTACGGCCGGGTGCGCTCGCCGGGCCGGCGGCGCCGCGCGACGGTGCTCGGCGTGGCGGCGGGCGTGGTCGTCGCGCTCGCCTTCGGCGTGTGGGCGGCCGTGACGCAGTGGTCGGTCGACGTGCACTGGCAGCAGATCGGGTACGTCGTCGAGGGCGACGCCGCGGTGCAGGTGACGTACGACGTGCAGCGCCCGCGCGACCGGGTGCTGACCTGCCGGCTGCGGGCGCTCGACGAGCACAAGACCGCCGTCGGCATCGCGAGCGTCACGGTGCCCGCGGGCGGCCCGAGCGAGGTGCGCCGCACGGACGTCGTGCGGACGTCGGCCCGCGCGGTGACGGGGCTCGTCGACTCCTGCGGGTGACCCGGACCCGGTCTCGACGGGGACGCTGCACAGGCCGAGTCGCTATACTCGTCGTTTCCCTCGCGACGTCGGGCCTCGAGCACGAGGCCAGGCGTCGCACGCACGTGCGGCTCGTCCGTTCGTGCACCAGACCATGCAAGGAGTCCCCGTGACCGACACCAGTAGCGAGACGTTCCTGACGCAGGACGCGTTCGAGCGCCTGCAGCAGGAGCTGAGCCACCGGACGGGCGAGTACCGCACCGACATCGTGAAGAAGATCGAGGCCGCCCGCGAGGAGGGCGACCTCAAGGAGAACGGCGGCTACCACGCCGCCAAGGAGGAGCAGGGCAAGAACGAGGCCCGCGTGCGCCAGCTGACCCAGCTGCTGCAGCACGCGAAGGTGGGCGACGCGCCCGCCGACGACGGCGTCGTCGAGCCCGGCATGGTCGTGACCGCCCTGGTCGCCGGCGAGGAGGAGACCTTCCTGCTCGGCAGCCGCGAGGGGTCCGACGGCTCGCTCACCGTCTACAGCGAGAAGTCGCCGCTGGGCACGGCGATCACCGGCCACAAGGTCGGCGACACCACGACGTACGAGGCGCCGAACGGGCGGTCGATCGAGGTCACGATCCGCGAGGCGAAGCCCTACACCGGCTGAGTCCGACGGCGGGCGTCCACGCCCACCCGCAGCACGAGGGCCGCCCCGGTCGACCGGGGCGGCCCTCGTGCGTTCCGGGTGGGAGGGTCAGCGGCTGGCGGCCCGGCTGTACTGCCGGGTGGCCAGCGGCACGAACACCGCCAGGATGACCACGATCCACAGCAGCGAGTAGAGCGTCGCGTGCTGCAGCGACCAGTAGTCGGGCACCGGCCGGCCCGCCGGGAGGTTGCCGAAGTGCTGGCGGCAGGCCTCGGTGACGGCCGACAGGGGGTTCCAGGCCGCGAACGTCTTCAGCACCCCGGGCAGGGTCTCGAGCGGCACGAAGGTGTTCGCGATGAACGTGACCGGGAAGATGACCACGAACGAGGCGTTGTTCACGACCTCCGGGCTGGGTGCCAGCAGGCCGACGAACGCCATGATCCAGCTGAACGCGTAGGCCCACAGCAGCAGCAGCGCGAAGCCGATGACGGCGTCGAGGAACGAGCTGCGGATGCGCCAGCCGACGACCAGACCGGTCAGCGACATCACCACGACGACGAGCAGGTTGTTGGCGACGTCGCTGACGGTGCGGCCGACCAGCACCGCCGAGCGCGACATGGGCAGCGACCGGAACCGGTCGATGATGCCCTTCTTCATGTCGTCGGCGAGACCGGCGCCGGTGAGCGTCGCCCCGAACGTGACGGTCTGGGTGAAGATCCCCGCGATGAGGAACTCCTTGTAGTTGCTGCCCTGCACGTCGATCGCGCCGCCGAACACGTAGGCGAAGAGCAGCACGAACATGATCGGTTGCAGGGTGGTGAAGACCAGCAGGTCGGGCACCCGCTTGATCTTGATCAGGTTGCGCTGGGCGACCACCAGGCCGTCGTTGAGGGCCGTCGAGGTGCTCATCGGGCTGCCACCGTCTCGTCGGAGGTCGTCGGGTCGTCGGACTCGGCCCCGTGGCCGGTGAGGCTGAGGAAGACGTCGTCGAGCGTCGGCCGGCGCAGCGCGACGTCGCTCACCGCGATGCCGGCGCCGTCGAGCCGCCGCAGCGCCTCGACCAGGCTCGCCGTACCGGTCGAGACCGGGATGCTCACCCGGCGGGTGTGCTCGTCGGTGCTCGGGTCGCCCGAGGCGACCGACGACAGCAGCCCGCGCGTCTGCTCGAGCTGCGACGGGTCGGCGACCACCACCTCGAGCCGCTCGCCGCCCACCTGGCTCTTCAGCTGGTCGGCGGTGCCCTCGGCGATGATCCGGCCGCGGTCGACCACCACGATGTCGTGGGCCAGCTGCTCGGCCTCCTCCATGTACTGCGTGGTGAGCAGCAGCGTGGTGCCGGCGGCGACGAGGCCGCGCACGACGTCCCACATCTCGCTGCGGCTGCGCGGGTCGAGGCCGGTCGTCGGCTCGTCGAGGAACAGCACGGGCGGGTCGGCGACCAGCGCGCCGGCGAGGTCGAGCCGCCGCCGCATGCCGCCGCTGTAGGTCTTGACCGGGCGGTCGCCCGCATCGGACAGGCTGAACTGCTCGAGCAGCTCGGTCGCCCGGGCCTTCGCGGTGCGCCGGCCCAGGTGGTACAGGTTGCCGACCATCGCCAGGTTCTCCCGCCCGGACAGGTACTCGTCGACCGCGGCGTACTGCCCGCTGAGCCCGATGCGCTTGCGCACCCCCCGCGGGTCCTTCAGCACGTCGATGCCGGCGACCTCGGCCCGACCGCTGTCGGGCTGCAGCAGGGTGGTGAGCACCCTCACCGTCGTCGTCTTGCCCGCGCCGTTCGGCCCGAGCACCCCCAGCACCGTGCCCTGGGGCACCCGCAGGCTGAGCCCGTCGAGCGCCGTCACCTCGCCGTACCGCTTCACCAGGCCCTCGGCCACCACCGCGTCGGTCATGACGACACCCTGGCAGGGTGGTCCGACAGCGGGCGAGGTATTTGGCGCGGCAGCTCGGGACGGGGGTCGCGGATCGTCGTCATGCAGCATCGACCGGGCGAGCGCCCGGGACTCATCGGTGCCGACCCGCGGGCTCGGGCTACGCGACGTCGAGCGGGTAGCCGGCGCCGCGCAGCGTGGCCAGCACGGTCTCGCTGTGCTCGACGCCCTTCGTCTCCAGCCGCAGCGTCACCTCGACCTCGTCGACGTGCATCGGCCGCCCGGTGCGGACGTGCTCGACGTCGAGCACGTTGGCGTCGACCTGCGCCAGCACGGCGAGCAGCGCCGCCAGCGAGCCGGGCTGGTCGGGCACCCGCAGCCGCAGCTCCATGTAGCGGCCCGCGGCGGACATGCCGTGCCGCAGCACCCGCAGCAGCAGCAGCGGGTCGATGTTGCCGCCCGACAGCACGACGACGACCGGTGCCTCGAACGCGTGCGGCTGCTCGAGCAGGCCGGCCACCCCCGCCGCACCCGCGGGCTCGACGACGAGCTTGGCCCGCTCGAGCAGGAACAGCAGCGCCTTCGCGAGCGAGTCCTCGGAGACCGTCACCACGTCGTCGACCAGGGCCTGCACCAGCGCGAACGGCACCTCGCCGGGGCAGCCCACCGCGATGCCGTCGGCCATGGTGCTCATGCGCCCGACGGGCAGCGGGTGACCGGCGGCGAGCGAGGCCGGGTACGCCGCGGCCTGCCCCGCCTGCACCCCGACGACCCGGACGTCGGGTCGCTGCGCCTTCACCGCCGTCGCGATGCCCGCCAGCAGTCCGCCGCCACCGGTGCACACCACGATGGTGCGCACGTCCGGGCACTCCTCGAGGATCTCGAGGCCCACCGTGCCCTGGCCGGCCACGATGTCGGCGTGGTCGAACGGGTGGATCAGCACCGCGCCCGTCTCGGCCTCGAACGCGCGGGCGTGCACGAGGCAGTCGTCGATCGTCAGGCCGACCTGCTCGACCCGGGCGCCGTAGGCACGGGTGGCCAGCAGCTTCGGGATGGGCGCCCCGGTCGGCATGAACACCGTCGCCTCGATGCCCAGCAGCTGCGCCGCGAGCGCCACGCCCTGCGCATGGTTGCCGGCGCTGGCCGCCACGACCCCGCGGGCCTGCTCCTCCGGCGTCAGCCGCGCCATCCGCGTGTAGGCGCCGCGGATCTTGAACGACCCGGCTCGCTGCAGGTTCTCGCACTTGAGGTGCACGGGTCCGCCGACGCGGTCGCTGAGCGCCCGGCTGTACTCCAGCGGGGTCGGTCGCACCACGCCGGCCAGGCCCTCGCGGGCTGAGCGCACGTCGTCGAGGGTCACGGGCAGCGTCGCTGGTGCCATGCGGCGGATTCTGGCAGGTGCCGACCCCGTGCCGGGACCCGGGCCGACCGGTCGGTCGGGCTGCGCCCGGGCCCCGCGCGCACGTCACGGCGCACCGCCCGCGCCCGTCGCCGGCGCCGGGCGCGGGTCGGTGAGGTCGAGCACCCGCCCGGGGAACCCGGGGCGCGGGTCGCCGGCGCCGTCGCCCGTGCCGGCGCCGGTCCAGGGCGAGCGGTCGACCACGAGGTGCGGGAGGGCGTGCGCCGACAGCGGCTCGAGGTGGCTCGACCACTCCCCCGGGTCGAGCACCCGCACCCGCCCCTTCGTCATCACCCCGAGCAGGTCGAGCCACGAGGTGCTGCCGGGGTCGAACACCCCGCTGTGCCCGCGCACGGGACGGCCGGACGCGTGCACGCCGGGGTCGAGCCGCACGACCCCGGGGAGCAGGTCGGGGTCGAGCCCGTGGCCGACCTGCTGCGGGTCGCCGAGCAGGCGCGTCGCAGCCCCCGCCACCACGGGCGCCCACAGCGGGTCGACGGGGTCGAGCACCCGCGGCCCCATGGCCCGCAGCCGGTCGCTCGCGTCGTCGGCGTCGTACCCCTGGGCCAGCCGGATCGAGTCGTCCTCGGCGGTCAGCGAGAAGCGCAGGGTCCGCCCAGGGGGCGCGGCGTACTCGGACAGGTCGCGGGCGAAGGCACCTGCGCTCGCGACGTGCACGACGCGGTCGACCACCATGCCGTGCACCTCCGCCGATCCCACGATCGAGCCGCCGTAGCTGTGCCCGAGCACGGTCACGTCGCGGCCCGGCAGCGCCTGCTGCAGCCCGGTGACGTCGGCCGCCAGCACCGGTCCCGCGCGGTCGGCGGCGTCGCGGTAGGCGGCGGCCACGACGTGCTCGCGCAGCGGCAGCACGCCGTCGTCGAACGGCCGGTCGGGGTGGTCGGCGCCCTGCCACACCACCACCGCGAGCCCGGGGTGCGCGGCGGCCAGCGGGAGCATCCGCCGCACCGCCCCGCCCTCGCGGTGCAGGTCGCTGCCGGTGCCGGGCACGAACACCGCGAGGTGCTCGGCCCGCTCGACGTCACCGAGCGCCTCGACGACCGTGCCGTCGCCGGCCGGGTCGAACCACAGCAGCCGGTGCGGCTGCCGCAGCACCGAGCCGTCGGGCCGGCGCAGCGTGACGGTGCCGTGCAGCCACTCGCGACGCTGCGCGACGTCGCGCTGCCACCGGGCCCGGCCCACGTGGTCGCGCTCGACGGGCACGTGCTCCAGCAGTCGCGCGAGGTCGGCCGCGACGAGCACCCGGCTGGCCAGCACGCGGGCCCACGGCGGCGCCGACCTGGCGGCCCGCACGACCGCCGGTCGCAGCACGGCGAGCCGGCGCAGCCGCACCG
>NZ_BAAHBM010000115.1:0-8271 GCF_054776675.1 Angustibacter aerolatus | reverse complement strand
GGTTGCGATACGAGGACGCTAGGAAGGTCGCCTCCAGCCTCGCTCAACGCGCGATCAAGGGCACCCACGCGCGACTCAACGGGCAGACCCGGGCTCTGGTGAACCGCGCAACCACGCCGCGCTGAGCACGAGGAGCCGGCCCGGGCGGGCCGCGTGGCCGATCGGCTGGGACGATCGGCCGGTGCGCCTGATCCTCGTCCGGCACGGGCAGACCCCGTCCAACGTCCAGCGGCTGCTCGACACCGCGGTGCCCGGAGCCGACCTCACCGACCTCGGCCGTCAGCAGGCGGAGAGGGTGCCCACCGGCCTGGCCGACGAGCCCGTCGAGGCGGTCTACGCGTCCACGCTGGTGCGCACGCAGCAGACCGCGGGACCGCTCGCCGCCGCGCTCGGGCTCGACGTGCAGGTGCGTGACGGGCTGCGTGAGATCACGGCCGGCGACCTCGAGCTGCGCGCCGACGAGGCGTCGGTGCGCACCTACCTCGACGCGGTCGTGGCCTGGGCCGACGGGCGCGAGACGGTGCGCGTGCCCGGCGGCGAGTCGGGCACCGAGTTCCTCGACCGGTACGACGCCGTGGTGCACGAGGTCGCGGCGTCCGGCGTCCGCACCGCCGTGCTGGTCAGCCACGGTGCCGCGATCCGCTGCTGGGTCGGTGCCCGCTGCGCCGACGTCGACGCCGGGTTCGTCGCCGAGCACCACGTCGGCAACACCGGGGCCGTCCTGCTCGACGGCGACCCGGAGGGCGGGTGGTCGCTCGTGCGCTGGCAGCAGGACGCGCTCGGCGGCGCCTTCGACACCCCCGACGAGCTCGAGGGCCCGGCGTCCCGCGAGGCCTAACCGCCCTCGACGACCGCCCAGCCGTGCGGCTCGAGGTGCACGCCGGCGAGGTCGGCCGGGGCGTCGTCGAGGTTCAGGGCCACGAGCACGGAGTCGTCGCCGTGGGTCGAGCGCAGCACGAGCTGCCGGTTCTGCAGCACCTCGACCTGCGGCCGCGCGGTGTGCAGCCAGGGGTGGCGGCGGCGCAGGCCGAGCAGCTGCCGGTGCAGGGTCAGCACGTCGGGGTCGGCACCGGCGGGCAGCTCGTCGGGCGTCGCCGGGAACGGCTGCCGCACGGCGTCGTCGCCGCCCGCGCGGTCCTCCTTGACGCCGGTCAGCCCCAGCTCGTCACCGGCGTAGACGAACGGCGTGCCCGGCAGCGTCGCCAGCAGCGCGATCGCGTGCGGCAGGTGCCGGCGGTCGCCGATGCGGCTCGCGATGCGCGTGACGTCGTGGTTGCCGACGAACGTGGCCGGCACGAACGCGTCGAGCAGCTCGAGGTGCCGCTGCAGGGTCCAGGCCAGCTCGAAGAAGTTGCCCTCGTCGATGCTGCTCCAGATCGCCTTCCAGAGCTCGTACTGCGTCACCGCGTCCATGCCGGACGCCGCGACCGTGCTCGCGTAGTCGCCGTGGATGACCTCGCCGAGCACGAAGACGTCCGGGTGCCGCTCGCGCACCGCCGGGAGCACGCCGGCCCAGAAGGCCGGCGGCACGGCGTACGCCGCGTCGAGCCGCCACGCGTCGGCACCCCGGTCGAGCCAGTGCGTCATGACGTCGGTCACCAGCTGCCGCACGCCAGGGTCGCCGTGCCGCAGCGCGACCAGCGCGTGATGGCCCTCGAAGTCGCGGTACCCCGGCTCGCCGTCGTCCGACCGGCTCGACCAGTCGAGGTCGAACCAGCCGGCGGTCGCGCCGTCCGGGCCGTCGCGCAGCGCCTGCTGGAACGCCCGGTGGTCGCGGCCGACGTGGTTGAACACGCCGTCGAGCATCAGCCGCAGCCCGCGCTCGCGGCAGCCTGCCACCAGCGCGTCGAAGTCGGCCTCGTCACCGAGCCGCTCGTCGATCCGCAGGTGGTCGGTGGTGTCGTACCCGTGGGTCGACGACGCGAACACCGGCCCGAGCAGGATCCCGTTGCAGCCCAGCGAGATCGCGTGGTCGAGCCACGGCACCAGGTCGCGCAGCGTGCGCCGCGGCGTGCGGTCGGCGCCCGTCGTGTCGGCCCCGAGGAACCCGAGCGGGTACACGTGCCACCAGATCGCGTGCTCGACCCACGCCGGCTCGGGCATCAGGCCTGCCCCCGCAGGTAGCGGCCGAAGTGCGGCACGGTGAAGGCGATGCGGCCGCGCTCGGCGCTGAACACCAGGCCCTTCTTCAGCAGCGCGTCGCGGGCCGGCGACAGCGACTGCGGCTTGCGGCCGAGGTGCTGCGCCACGGCCGACGTCGGCACCGACGGCACCGGGTCGGCGTCGGTCGCGGGCTCCTCGACGTCGGCCATCGCCCGCAGGTACTCCCGCTCCCCCGGCGTCGCGCGCTCGTACCGCGAGCCGAAGAAGCCGACGGCGAGCTCGCGGTCGGCCTCGGGCGCCGCCACCCGCACGTCGTCCGCGGTGACCGGCGACGTCGGTGCGACGTCCCAGGCGACCTTGCCGTAGGCCTGCACGAAGTAGGGGTAGCCGGCGGTCGCCTCGTACATCGCCGCGAGCGCCTCCTCGGTCCAGGCGGCGTCCTCGTCCTTCGCCGGCACCTGCAGCGCGAGGTCGGCGGCGGCGCGGTCGAGCCGGTCGATGCGCGCGTACCGGAACAGCCGCTCGCTGTAGGACTTGCTGGCCGAGAGCACCGACGGCAGGTGCGGCAGCCCGGCCCCGACCACCACGAGCGGCAGCCGCTCCTGCGACAGCTCGTGGCACGCGGCGCAGAGGGCGCTCACGTCGTCCGGGCCGACGTCCTGCATCTCGTCGAGGAACACCGCGACGCCGCGCCCGGTGTCGGCGGCCAGCCCGGCGACGTCGCGCAGCAGCTCGACGAGGTCGATCTCGATGTCGCCCGAGTCGGCCCGCCCGGGCACGGCGGGGACGTCGATGCCCGGCTGCCACCGGTCACGCAGCCTGGCGCCGGTGCCCGCATCGCGCTCGGCGAACGCCCGCAGCACCCCGAGCACGTGGTCGCGCTCCCTGGCCGCGACCCCCTCGACGCCGAGCTCGCGGACGGCGAGGTGCAGGGCCGCCGACAGCTGCCGGCGCAGCGAGGCGTCGGGTCGGGCCTCGAGCTTGCCGGTGCCCCAGCCGCGGCGCACCGCCGCCGAGCGCAGTGCGCCGAGCAGCACGGTCTTGCCGACCCCGCGCAGCCCGGTGAGCACCAGCGACCGCTCGGGCCGTCCGCGCGAGACCCGCTCGAGCACGACGTCGAACGCCTGCAGCTCGCCGTCACGGCCGGCCAGCTCGGGCGGGCGCTGGCCGGCGCCGGGGGCGTAGGGGTTGCGCACCGGGTCCACGATCGGACCGTATCGCGGTCTCTAGCGTCTGTCCGAGACACGCGCAGACTCTCCTGACATCCTGCCGGACAGCACGGTGGCGACGACCGTCGTCAGCGCGACGGCCGTCGCCACGATGCTGCCGGACGAGCCGGTGACCGGCCGCGGGCGGCGACTCGGGACCGCCGCCCGCGACCGGCGTCTCAGAGGTCGACCGGGCGCAGCACCAGGCTGATGCCGTGCGCGATCTGCCGGTTGCCCTTGTTGATGTCGAGCTGGCCGGGCACCAGGTACGGGTTGGCGTCGTCGGTGTCGGCGTCGACGAGCTGGACGATCTTGAAGCACCGGCTGCGCACCTTGACGGTGATGCTGGCGTCGGGCAGCGCGGTCGCGAGCTGCGCGCCGTTCGAGCGCACGGCCTGCTTGCTGGTGATCGTCGCGCCCGGCACCACGTGGTAGAGCAGCACGTTCTCGATGGTGTCGATGCCGAGCGTCGCGGCGGCCGCGAACACGTCGGCCTCCGAGCGGTACGACGTGCCGGTCAGGTCGCGCACCAGGCTGCGGAACGCGCGGTCGTTCGGCAGGAACGCGGTGAGCGCGACGGTGCCGTCGGCCAGCAGCTTCACCGGGCTGTCCGGCTTGGCGGCCAGCACGGCCCCGACGGCCGCGTCGAGCACGTCATAGTCCCACTGGTTGCGGTCGAAGGCCTGCCCGTCCTTGGCCAGCACCTCCGCGAGGCTGCGGGTGCCGAGCTGGTGGCCGTGGTGGCGGG
The DNA here is from genome assembly GCF_054776675.1 of Angustibacter aerolatus. Lineage (NCBI taxonomy): Bacteria > Bacillati > Actinomycetota > Actinomycetes > Kineosporiales > Kineosporiaceae > Angustibacter > Angustibacter aerolatus. Next base: position 4,212 of record NZ_BAAHBM010000115.1, on the reverse strand, counting down.
ACGACGCGCTGGCCGCGGGTGCGGCGGCGAGGGTCGCGCCGCCGGCGAGGGCGAGCGCGGTGAGGGCGACGAGCGGTCGACGGGAGCGGTGCACGGTGTCTCCTGGGGGTGAGATCGGGTCACGCCGGTCGAGAGGGCTTCGCGCGACGGGCCGCCGGCGGTTGCACCGATCGGGTGAACGGTCCGGCGCGATCCGCGGGCCCCGTCGTGCAACCGGTGGCGCACGCGGGTACGAACACCCGGTGTGGAGCCCGACGAGCAGCTCGCCCTCGCGCTGTCGCGCGGCGACGAGGCGGCGCTCGCGCAGTGCTACGAGCGGTACGGGTCGGCGGTGCTCGCCTACCTGCGCCGGCTGGTCGGGCCGGACGACGCGGAGGACGTGCTGCAGCGCACCTTCCTCGACGTGTGGCGCACGGCCGACCGGTACGACCCCTCGCGCAGCCTGTCGGCCTGGGTGTTCACGATCGCCCGGCGACGCGCCGTCGACGACCTGCGCCGCCGACGTCCGGCCGTCGTCGCCGTCGACACCCTGCGCGACCTGGTCGGCGACGACGGGCAGCAGCTGGCCGAGCAGTTCGCCTGGGCCGCCGACGTGCGGACGGCGCTGAGCCGACTGCCCGACGTGCAGCGCCGCACGCTCGAGCTGGCGTACTTCGAGGACTGCACGCAGTCGGAGATCGCCCGCCGCACGGGGGTCCCGCTGGGCACGGTGAAGGCCAGGATGGCCCGGGGGTCGCGCACGCTCGCCGGCCTGCTCGACGGGTACGCCGGGCACCGCAGCCGACCCGACCCGCACGCACGACCCACGACGACCGCGCACGACGAGCTGACCGACGGAGGTGGCAGGTGACCGGTACCGAGCACGTCCACGACGACCTGCCGCTGCTGCTGACCGGCGAGCTCGACCGGCGCACCGCCGAGACCGCCCTCGAGCACCTGCGCGGGTGCGACGAGTGCCGGCTCGAGCTGGTCGACCTCGCGGGCGCGCACGGGGCGCTGACCACGGCCGCGCGGCTGCTGCGACCGGGCCGGTCCGACCGCGAGCCGGGCGGCCCCGACGTCCCGCTGCCACCGCTGCCCGACCTGCCCCGGCCCGGCCCGCGGCTCGGCGTCCGGCGCACCCGGCTGGTCGCGGCCGCGGCCGCCTGCCTGCTGGTCGGTGCCGGGGCGGGTGCGCTGGTGACCCACGAGCGAGAGGTGCCGCGCGGGCGGGCGGCCGAGGTGGTCGCGCTGCAGCCGGTGACCGGCGACGCGAGCGGCCGGGTCACGATGACCTCGCCGGGCGGCCAGACCCGCATGTCGATCAGCACCGACGGGCTGCCGGCACCGGGCGCCGGGCACTTCTACTACGCCTGGCTGCTCGACCCGGCGACGAACAAGATGCTGCCGCTCGGCGTCGTCAGCCCCTCGACGCCGGCCCGGTTCGCCGTCAGCACCGACCTCGTCACCAGGTACCACGCCGTCGACATCAGCCTGCAGGCCGACGACGGCGACCCCGGCCACTCCGCGACGTCGGTGCTGCGCGCTCGCTACTAGCCCGCCTGGCGCCGGACCGTGTACTTGCGGCTGAACGCGACCGGCCGGTAGGAGGACCTGGAGCGGCGCAGGCCCGCTGCGCCGCACACTTGCCTGTCGCCCTCTCTTGCTACCCAGGCACAGATCGACGGGTGCGTGAGGTCGGTCCGCCGCGGGCTCGATGCGGCGTGCGGCGTCGCTGGTGATCAGAGACCGGTGTCGGCGAACGCGTAGGCACCGTCGGTCACGCGTTCGTGCAGCGAGCGGGTGAAGGTGAGCTCGCCGGCGAGTCGGGCCGCCGCGAGCTGGACGAACTCGACGGAGTGCGGTGGTTTCGTGGCGCTGTCGGCTTGGGTCTGCTCTTCGTCGAACTCGAAACGCCGGAGCTGGCTCTCCAGTCGCCTGATGCGTTCCTCGACTGCTGCCAGCACCTCGGTGCGTCGCAGCTGGACGAGGAAGCAGAGCGCTGCCATGAAGGGGGCCGGCTGGTAGGGGTCGACCTCCCAGAGGGCGTCGCGCAGGCTCCCTGTGAACGCTGCTTCCCCTTCGGGGGTGAGTCGGTACTTCGTGGAGTTGCGGTGGCCGCGGCCCACCGGGGGTGCGTTCTCGGTGTCCTGGACGACGAGCCCCTCCTTGTCCAGGGTGCGCAGCGCGCCGTAGATGGATCCGGGGTTGACGCTGGCCCAGTCCTGGACGCCCCACCCGGTGAGCTCGCGCATGATCGCGTAGCCCGTTGCGGGTTGTTCCTGTCGGGTGGCCCCGAGCACGAGCAGACGGGTGGGGTCGGTGCTCACCGCCCGATCATCCCAGACCCGGGCCCGGGGTCGCCGCCCTCAGTTGTAGCCGAGCTGGTACTCGCGGTGCAGGCGAGCTGCGGTGGGGGAGCTGAACAGCTGGTCCAACCGGGCACGGGCGGTCATCTGCCGGAAGATGCCGTGCTGGGTCGGATCACCTGCGTCGTGCATGGTGTCGGTCATCCAGGTGGCGAAGTCCTGGTAGTTCCAGACGTGGCTCAGGCAGGTGTCGGAGTAGGCCTCCAGGGGCGCGGTGTCGCCGTCGCGCAGCGCGGCGACGAGTGCTTCGCCCAGCACGCCGACGTCGAAGAGCGCGAGGTTCATGCCCTTCGCGCTGGCCGGTGGCACGAGGTGTGCGGCGTCGCCGGCCAGGAACAGGTTGCGGTAGCGCATCGGAGAACGCACCACGCTGCGCAGCGGGACGAAGAACTTCTCGACCACCGCGGCATCCTGGATGCCCTGATCGTTCAGGCGGAGGCGGATCTCGTCCCAGATCCGCTCGTCGGGCCAGTCCTGCTCCGTGTCCTCCAGGCGGCACTGCAGGTAGTAGCGGCTGCGCTGGGGACCACGCGGCAGCTGTCCCACGAAACCGTGGTCGCTGACCGCCATGATGGCGTCGCCGGTGACCGGTGCCTCGACGAGCGCGGCGAGCCAGGCGTAGCCGAAGTCGTAGCGGTACTCGGTCAGCACGCCGTCGGGGATCGCGTCTCGGCTCACGCCGCGGTCCCCGTCGCTCCCCACGAGGTAGGTGCAGGACGTCGCGTGGGTGCCCTCTGCGTCCGACCAGGTGACCGCCGGACGGGAGTCGTCGTGGGAGACGGTCACATCGGTCGCCTCGAACCGGACATCGCCGTCGAGGACATCGAGGAGCTGGTGCAAGAGGTTGTTGACCAGCATCTGCTGGGTGCAGAAGCGGCTCGGTCCGCGGCCGTCGAGCGTGGTGTCGAAGACACGACCGGCACCGTTGACGCGGTAGTCGATCGCTCCGGCCAGGGGCCCGCCGAGCAGGTCGTCGGCCAGTCCCCACCGTTCGAACACGTCGACGCCGCGGGCTTCGACGACGCCGGCGCGGTTGCGCTGCTCGATGTAGGCCCGGTCGCGTCGCTCCAGGACGACGCAGTGCACGCCGGCGCGGGTGAGGAAGGTGGCGAGGGTGAGACCGGCGACGCCGGCGCCGATGATCACGACCTCCGGTGCCACGGAAGGGGTGTTGATATTATTCATACTTGAATGTTCGCACTTGAATGTCCGGTCGTCAAGGCCTGGCGGTATCGGAACGCCTTGACGAGTTCGGCGTGGTGACACCGTCTGCCTGACGTACCCGAGCAGACGGAGACCCGCATGTCGTTCCAGGCGTACCTCGACGCGGCCGAGGCGAAGACCGGCCGCACCCCCCAGCAGCTCGTCGACGAGGCGCACGCCCTCGGCTTCGGGCCCGGCACGAAGGCCGGGCCGATCCTGGAGTGGCTGCAGACCGAGCCACCGGCACCCACCGCGACGCGTCGGACGTGCTGCGCCTCGACGGCGTCGCGCACCGCTGACCGGGCTCGCGGCGCGCGTCAGCCCGCGTCGGCAGGCAGGTCCGGCCGGGCGCTCCACTGCGAGAACGAGCCGGGCCACAGGCGCGCACCGTCGAACCCGGCGTGCTCGAGGGCGAGCAGGGTGTGGCAGGCGGTGACGCCGGAGCCGCAGGAGGCCACGACGTCGGCGCCGTCGGTGACGCCGGCCGCGGCGAAGCGCTCGCGCAGGGCGGGCACCGGGAGCAGCCGGCCGTCGGGGTCGAGGGTGTCGGCGACCGGCACGTTCACGGCGCCGGGCACGTGGCCGGCGCGCGGGTCGACCGGCTCGACGTCGCCGGCCCAGCGCTCGCGGGCGCGGGCGTCGAGCGGCAGCGGCACCACGT
>NZ_BAAHBM010000114.1:0-8279 GCF_054776675.1 Angustibacter aerolatus | reverse complement strand
TGGACGCCGTCACCGCCGGCGACCCGCACCTCGGCGACGCGCAGGACCGGCTGGCGGCCGGACCCAGACGACGAGCCGACGGCGACGCCGGGCCCGGCGCAGCCAGCGCGCACGGCAGCGCGGACGGACCCGGCGGCCCGGGCGGCACGGTGGGACCCGTCGCGGGCTAGCCCTGTCCGGCGACGAACGCGCGGACGGCGTCGGCGACCAGCTGCACGGCGATCGCGCTGAGCAGCAGGCCGGCGATGCGGGTGACGAGCGTGGTGCCGCCCTCGCCGAGCACCCGGTGGATGCGGCCGGCGAACCGCATCGCCAGCCAGAGCGCGACGTGCACCAGCAGCACGCCGATCACGATGGCCACCCACGCCGTCGCCCGCCCGTGCCCTCGCTGCACGAACACCATCGTGGCGACGATCGCACCGGGCCCGGCCAGCAGCGGCGTGCCGAGCGGCACCAGCGCGACGTTCACGCCCTCCGCCTGGCCGGGCGCCTCGTCCTTGCCGGTCAGCAGCTCGAGGGCGACGAGCAGCAGCAGCAGGCCGCCGGCCCCCTGCAGCGCCGGCAGGCTGATGTGCAGGTAGTCGAGCAGCGCCCGCCCGAAGACGGCGAAGGCCAGGATGACGGCGAACGCCACGCAGACCGCCTGCCGCGCGGCCCGCACCCGCTGCCTGGCGGTCATCGAGCCGGTGAGCGCCAGGAAGATCGGCACCGTGCCGGGCGGGTCCATGATCACGAAGAGCGTGACGAAGACCGAGCCCAGCAGCTGCAGGTCGACGACCGAGGCGAGCGCGCCGCTCACCGGACGGCCACGGTGCCGGTGGCCAGGCGCTCGATTCGCTCGAGGCTCTCGGGGTCGGTCGTGTGCTCGCCGAGCCGGTTGGGCTTGCCTGCGCCGTGGTAGTCGCTCGACCCGGTGACCAGCAGGTCGAGCCGGGCGGCCAGCGCCCGCAGGTGGGACCGCGCCGACTCGTCGTTGTCGCGGTGGTCGACCTCGAGCCCGGCCAGGCCGGCGTCCGCCATCGCCTCGATCACCTCGTCGTCGACCACCCGGCCGCGCTGCCGCGCGAGCGGGTGCGCCATGACCGGCACACCACCGGCCTCGACCACCAGCCGCACCGCCTGCACCGCGTCGGGGGCGTGGTGCGGCACGTAGTAGGGGCCGCGCGACGACAGCAGCGTCGCGAAGGCCTCCTCGCGGCTGTCGACGACCCCACGGGTGACGAGCGCGTCGGCGATGTGCGGGCGACCCAGCACCGCGCCGGCACCGGCCTGCTCGCGCACCTCGTCCCACGTCAGCCCGGTGGCGGGCCGCAGCAGCTCGACGATGCGCTCGGCCCGGTGGTAGCGGCTCTCGCGCGAGCCGTCGATCGCCCCGCGCAGGCCGGGCGCGGCCGGGTCGTGCAGGTAGCTCAGCAGGTGCACGCTGACGCCGCCGGCGGTGCACGAGACCTCGGTGCCCGGCACCAGCACCAGGCCGGCGGTGCGAGCGGCCGCGGCGGCGTCGTCCCAACCGTCGGTGGTGTCGTGGTCGGTCAGCGCCACGACGTCGAGACCGCTGCGCGCGGCGTCCTGCACGAGCTCGGCCGGCGTCTGGGTGCCGTCGGACACCGCGGAGTGGGTGTGCAGGTCGATGCGCACCCGGCCACTCTAGAGAGCGGTCAGACCAGGTGGGGGGTGAGGGCACCCGACGGCACGTCCATCGCGTACCCCGGGTCGCGCAGGTCGACCAGGTGCAGCCCGTCGAGCACCAGGGCGCCCGCCGCAGCAGGACGCACCACGACCCACAGCCACACGCTCGCCGCCTCGCCGACGTACACCGCGCGGTCGTCGGGAGCCGGCACCCACCACAGCGGCGCCCGCTGCCCCGGCACGTGCGCGACCGCCCGCGACGCCTCCCCCTGCAGCGACTGCTCGAGCAGGCTGCCCGGGTCGACGTCGTCCAGCCCCGCGAGCCGGGCACCGAACCCGACGCCGGGCTGCTCGGCGACCACCAGCACGTCCGCGGCCAGCGGGTCGCCGTCGCGGCGGAACGCGTTCGGGCCAGTGACCGAGACCGCGACGCCGACCGTGCCCTCGTGGTCGTCGCCGGCACGCTGGACGCCGGTCGCCACCCAGCCGCGCGACAGCGGCCAGGGCACCCAGACCGGCACGCGCGACCGCTCGGCGGTGGCGCGCAGGTGCCGTGCGTCGCCGAGCACCGGCGGGTGCAGCGGGGCCACGGCGCCGTGCCGGGCGCAGCTCCACCGGCTGCTGGCCAGGCCCGGGGCGCGAGCCGGCTCGAGGCAGCGGGGGCAACGCACGTCGGCGCTCACCCAGGCACGGTCCCGCTCCGAGCGGTCGGCGTCAACAGCCGGCGATGCTTGACGCACGCAGCGTCAGACCCGCCCTCCCGGCAGCACGTTCGCGCCGAGCACCTGCTGACCGCCGAAGCCGACCGCGGGCCCCAGGGCGCTGCGCACCCCGTCCGCGAACGCCGGGTGCACCCCGCGCAGCCGCACCCACACCGGCCGCACCGCATCGGGCGACAGCTCGGTGCGCACCCGCAGCAGGTCACCGCCGGCCGTGGCGAGCAGCGCGAGCACCGCCAGCACGACGGCCACCGTGGCCAGCCCGGCGCTGCTGCGCTGGACGGCGACCACGAACGTGATCACGACGAGCGCCCACGCGGCGAGCACGCCGCCCACCCAGGTGCGCCGCTCGGTGCGGCACCGCTCGCACGCCGGCAGCCGGCCGGTCTCGCGTCGTCGGGTCGCCGCCACGACGACCACGAACACCACCACGCCCGCGAGCAGCAGCAGGTACATCCACGCCGGGGTCGGGCTGAGCAGCGTCCGCTTCGTCGCGTGGGTCGTCACCACGCCGTGCCGCGCGCACAGCGGGCCGCACCGCCCCTGCTGCAACCAGTCCAGCGGTACCGACACCTCGGTCATGACGCTCCTCGTCCGTCCCGGGTCGTGCACCCGGGACCGACGTGTCGACCGTCGCGACGCACCGGTTGAGGCCGACCGCGCCGGCCTCACCCGGAGGGGTCAGCCCATGTGCGGGTACTCGTGGGCGGTGGGCGGCACCAGCGTCTCCTTGATGGCCCGCGTCGACGTCCAGCGCTGCAGGTTCTGCATGGCGCCCGCCTTGTCGTTCGTGCCGGACGCCCGGCCGCCGCCGAACGGCTGCTGCCCGACCACGGCGCCGGTCGGCTTGTCGTTCACGTAGAAGTTGCCGGCAGCGAACCGAAGCCGCTCGCTCGCCTGCTGCACGGCGTACCGGTCCTGGGCGATGACCGACCCGGTCAGGGCGTACGCCGACCCGCTGTCGACCAGGTCGAGCACGTCGTCCCACTGCGCGTCGTCGTAGACGAACACCGACAGGATCGGCCCGAAGTACTCGGTCGAGAAGATCTCGTCGCGCGGGTCCTCGCCCACGAGCACGGTGGGCCGCACGAACCAGCCCTCGCTGTCGTCGGCCGTGCCGCCGGCCGCCACCTCGATGCCCGGCGTCGAGCGGGCCCGCTGCAGGGCGGCGTCGTGCTTGGCGAACGCGCGGTCGTCGATGACGGCCCCCATGAAGTTCGACAGGTCGCGCACGTCGCCGACGCTCAGCGACTCCGTGAGGCCGACCAGGTCGTCGCGGATCACCGACCACAGGCTGCGCGGCACGAACGCCCGCGAGGCGGCCGAGCACTTCTGGCCCTGGTACTCGAAGGCGCCGCGCAGCATCGCGGTGCGCAGCACGTCGGGGTCGGCACTGGGGTGCGCCAGCACGAAGTCCTTGCCGCCGGTCTCGCCGACGACGCGCGGGTAGGTGCGGTAGCCGGCGATGTTGGCGCCGACCTGCCCCCACAGGTGCTGGAAGGTCGGCGTCGAGCCGGTGAAGTGGATGCCGGCCAGGTCGGGGTCGGTGAGCACCTCGGCGCTGACGTCGAGGCCGTCGCCGGTGACCAGGTTGATGACGCCAGGGGGCAGCCCGGCCGCCTCGAGCAGCCGCATCGTGAAGTGCGCCGCCAGCTGCTGGGTGGGTGACGGCTTCCACACCACGGTGTTGCCCATCAGCGCGGGCGCGGTCGGCAGGTTGCCCGCGATGGCGGTGAAGTTGAACGGCGTGATGGCGTAGACGAACCCCTCGAGCGGGCGGTGGTCGAGCCGGTTCCAGATGCCGGGCGCGTTCACCTCGGGCTGCGTCTCGAGCAGCTGCCGGGCGAACCCGACGTTGAACCGCCAGAAGTCGGCCAGCTCGCAGGCCGCGTCGATCTCGGCCTGGTACGCGGTCTTCGACTGCCCGAGCATCGTGGCGGCGTTCAGGGTCTGGCGCCACGGGCCCGACAGCAGCGCGGCGGCCCGCAGCAGCACCGCGGCGCGCTCGTCGAACGGCAGCGACCGCCAGGCGGGGGCTGCGGCCTTCGCCGCGTCGACCGCGGCGCGGGCGTCGGCGCGGGTGGCCGTGCCCAGGGTGCCGAGCACGTGGTGCCGGGCGTGCGGCTGCACGACGTCGACGCTGCGGCCGCCGCCGAGCCGCTGCTCGCCGCCGATCGTCATGGTCAGCTCGTGCCGCGTGCCCGCCAGCTCGACCAGCCTCGCCTCGAGCTCGGCCCGCTCGGGGCTGCCGGGCGCGTAGTCGCGCACCGTCTCGTTCACGGGGACGGGGACGGCGGTGCGAGCATCCATCTGACGGCTCCTCTGCGCGGGCCCGGGACTGGTGGCACCCGGACGTCGGTGTGGTGTGCGTGCTGCGCGGCTCGTGGCCGCCGACCATCGTGTCACGTGCGCAACGGTGCGACGCCGCAGCCGCCCGTGGTCTACCGGTCGACGAGGTCGTCGAGCTCGGTGACGTCGAACCACAGCAGCTCGTGGCCCTCGGCGTCGTCGACCACGGCCTGCGCGTCCTCGTCGCCGGCGTCCGCAGCGGGCAGCGCGCGGACGGCCGCCGCGACGTCGTCCAGCGCGAGGTCGTCGTCGAGGTGCACGCTCACCACGTCGTCGCGGGTGACGCCGCGCGCCAGCTCGACTGCCGAGCGGTCGTCGGCGTGCGGGTCGCGCCCGCGGGTGCCGACCTCGCCGTCCGGCACCTCGACCGCGAGCACCACCCGGCGCAGCGGGTGCCCGCCGGTCTGCGCGTCGGCCGACGTCCGGCTCCGGGGACGGGCTGCTCCGTCGTCGGCGAGCAGCCGCAGCGAGGCCAGCGCCGCGTCGGAGGCGGCCGCGTACTCGAGCTCCTCCTCGTCGCCCTCGGTGTACCACTCGCGCAGGGCGGGGGTGACCGCGCACGCGACGAGCGGGAGCGGCAACCCGCCGTCGCGCAGCCGGGTCAGGCCGTCCGTGGTGGTGGCGACGTACACGCGCATCAGTGCTCCTGCTGCCTGGGGCCGAGCTGGCGGCCGCCGTCGGGGTGGTGGTTCGTGCCGGGCGCAGCCGGCTGCTCGTCGTCGCGGAGACCGCCGTGGCGGCGACCGGCTCGTCGGGGGCGGGCGCCGCACGCGGCCGGCTCGGGCGAGCGGGGCGGGGGGCCACCGGCCGGCGCGCCGGCAGCAGCGAGTGCGCGGCCCTGCCGGGGCACGACCGAGGCGTCGGCCCGGTCCACCGGGTCGGTCCTGGCAGCCGGCCCGATCGACTCGAAGGGGATGGCGTCGGTCAGGGCGACGGCGGACGTGCGCAGCGACGTCTCGAGCACGGCACGGCGGCGCCCGACGTCCATCAGGTTGGCGCCGATCACCACGAGGTCCTCCGGGCCGGGCCCGACGACGGTGACCTCGCTGCCGCCGGCGTGCACCTTGGCCACCTCGTGCAGGCAGCGGCGGGTGGCCCGTGCCCGCCACTGCCGCTCCAGCCGGCTGTGCACGTCGGCCGGGTGGTCGACGGCGAAGCTGATCGACGGGGCGAGCACGAACACCTCGTCCAGTCCGAGCCCCGCGAGCAGGTCGACGCTGGTCGCGGAGCAGGCACCGCCGTCGACGTACCGGTCGGACCCGATGCGGACGGGCGCGTACCAGCCGGGGATGGCGCAGGAGGCCATGACCGCGTCGGCGAGGTCGGCGGGTGGCGCGCCCGGGCGCCCGAAGGCCACCCGCTGACCGGTCTCGAAGTCCATGGTCACGACCTGGAGCCCGGGACGGTCCACCCAGCCGGACGGGACGACGTGCCGCACGAGGGCGCCGACGCTCTCGAGCGAGCCGCGCCCCTCCGGCAGCAGGGCCGAGAGCACGGCCGTGGGCGGCAGCCGGCGCAGGTGCGCGATGTTGTGCGCCAGCAGCCGGGGCGATCCCACGCCGGGCCGGGGGCGAGGCGGCCGGTCGGGGCCGGTGGCGGTGTCGTGGTCCCACTCGAAGCCCCCGAGCAGCCCGGCCGTGACGGGCTCCCCCAGCTGGTGCCGGCGCAGGTCCGCGACCGGCACGCCCGCCGCGACCAACGACGCGAGCACCGAGCCCGCCGACGTGCCGACGATCGCGTCGGCCGTGCGCAGGTCGCGGCCCAGGTGCTGCTGCAGCGCGGTCATCGCGCCGACCGTCCAGGCCGCGCCCAGCACGCCGCCGCCCCCGAGCACCAGGCCCCAGCTCATCGCGTCGTCTCCAGCAGCTCGGCGAGCGCCTCGACCAGGCACTGCCCCAGCAGCTCGAGGTCGGGCATCGCGTCGCGGTCGCCGTTCAGGCCGTAGCAGACCCGACCGCGGTACGACGTGAGCCCGATGCTCAGGGCCTGGCCCTCGGCCAGCGGCACCACCGGGTACGAGGCGAGCAGCTCGGCGCGTCCGGCGTACAGCGGCTGCTGCGGGCCCGGCACGTTGGTCACGATCAGGTTGAACAGCCGCCGCGACGCGGCGCTGGCGACGCGGGCACCCATGGAGTGCAGGGTGGGCGGCGCGAAGCCGGCGAGCCCGACGAGGGCCTGCGCCCCCACCGCGCCACCGACCTCGGCGTGCGCCCGCATCGCGTAGGCGATCTGGTGCAGCCGCACGGACGGGTTCGCCTCGCCGACCGGCAGGTCGACGACGAACGCCGCGACCCGGTTGCCGACGCGTGCCCCGCCTCCCAACCGGTCGCCGGGATCGCCCGCCTCGGCCCCTGGCACCTCGGACACCGCCTGTGCCACGCCGCCGGCCGCGCCGTCGGCCCCCTGCACGCTGACCGGCACGAGCGCGCGGACCACCGTCGCCGGCACCACGGACTCGCCGCGACCCAGCAGCCAGGTGCGCAGCGCGCCTGCCACGGTGGCGAGCACCACGTCGTTGACCGACAGCTGGTCGCGGCCCGGTCGACCGTGCCGGGCCCGCACCGCGCGGTGGTCGTCGAGGGAGGTCTCGACCATCGCGTAGCGCCGCTGCTCGCCGATGTCGACGTTGAGCGGGCTGGTCGGCGCCGGGCGGGTGGCCGTGCGGGCGGCCGCCTGGGCGAGGCTGCCGAGCTGACCGAAGACCCGTCCGCCCGTCGCCCGCACGTCGGCGACCCCGCCGCGCAGGGTGTCGAGCACCGTGCCGGGGCTGCGCACGACGTCCGCCACCGCACCGACGAGCAGCTCGGCGTCGGTCGGCTCGGGGGCCGGGCGCCAGGTGTCGACGGGCAGCTCGGCCGGCTCGGGCGACTCCTCGAGGATGACCTGCGCGATGTCGAGCGCGTGCACGCCGTCGACGAGCGCCTGGTGCGTCTTGGTGACGATCGCGAACCGGCCGTCCTGCAGCCCCTCGACCAGGTACACCTCCCACAGCGGTCGTGCCCGATCGAGCCGGCGCGACTGCACCCGAGCCACGAAGTCGGCCAGCTGCTCCTGGGTGCCCGGCGAGGGCAGCGCCGAGCGGCGCACGTGGTAGTTGACGTCGAAGTCCTCGTCGTCGACCCACACCGGGTTCGCCAGGCGCCCGGGCACCGTGCGCACCCGCTGCCGGTACCGCGGTGCGTACGCGATGCGGCCCGCCACCAGCGTGACGAGCTCGGCGTGGTCGAAGCCCTCGTGCGGCGGCTCGAAGACCATCACCGTGCCCACGTGCATCGCCGTCGTCGGCTGCTCGAGGTAGAGGAACGACGCGTCGAGCGCGCTCAGGCGGTCGGGCACCACCCCATCGTGCCACCCGGCCCCGACACCGTGCCCGACCGCCGTCGTGGCGCACCGGTCAGGTGCCCCCGGCCACCGCTGCGACGGCGGCTCGCGCTCGGCGACGGCGAGCCCGGCCTGCCGGCGCCCCCTCACCGAGCCGGCGGCCGGTGCCGCGGCGACGCACCCTCACCCGATACCGCGACGCGTCCGGCGCGACGGCGTCGTGCGATCCGCGCTGGTCCGGCGGGGCGACGGCGGCTCGCG
>NZ_BAAHBM010000113.1:0-8401 GCF_054776675.1 Angustibacter aerolatus | reverse complement strand
CCTCGGCGAGCGCGGCCAGCGCCTCGGCGTCGCCCGGCCGCCAGACGGCAGCGACGCGCTCGTCGCCGCCGTCCGCGAGCAGGGGCGGCAGCGCGTCGACCGCGGTGGCGGGCACGAGCAGCGGCCCGACCGCGTCGGCGTGCGGACCTGCGCGCAGCGCCCGGTGCCGCTCGACCGCCACCGGCAGCGGTGCGTCGCCCGGCGGGAACACGGCGGCGTCGTCCACGAGACCGGCGAGCAGCGTTGACACGGCCGCGAGCCTAGCCGACGCTGAGGGGCGTCAGCGGACGACGACGTCCGGTCAGCGGACACCGATGGAGGACCCGGCGTGGCCCACTACCGCAGCCTCGGGCAGGTGCCCCCGAAGCGGCACACGCAGTTCCGGCAGCCCGACGGCAGCCTCTACCGCGAGGAGCTGATGGGCGAGGAGGGCTTCTCCTCGGACTCCTCGCTGCTCTACCACCGCGGGGTGCCGTCGGCGATGAGCGACGCCCGGGTGTGGGACCTGCCCGACCTGTCGACGACGCCGAACCACCCGCTGCGGCCGCTGCACCTGAAGCTGCACGACCTGTTCCCCGGTGAGACCTGGCGCGGGCAGGACGCCGTCACCGGGCGCCGGCTGGTGCTGGGCAACGCCGACCTGCGCATCTCGTACTCGGTGTCGGACGCGACGTCCCCGTTCTACCGCAACGCGATCGGCGACGAGTGCGTCTACGTGCAGGCCGGGTCGGCCCGGGTCGAGACGGTGTTCGGCGCGCTCGACGTGCGCGAGGGCGACTTCGTGATCCTGCCGCGCACCACCGTGCACCGCTGGGTGCCGACCGACGTCGAGGGCGCAGGACCGCTGCGCACGTACGCGATCGAGGCGAACAGCCACGTCGCGCCGCCCAAGCGGTACCTGTCGCGGTACGGCCAGCTGCTCGAGCACAGCCCCTACTGCGAGCGCGACCTGCACGGCCCGGTCGAGCCGCTGCTGGCCGAGGGGCGCGACGTCGAGGTGCTCACCAAGCACCGCGGGCGCGGCGGCAGCGGGGTGGTGGGCAGCGTCGTCGTCCAGACCACGCACCCGTTCGACGTCGTCGGGTGGGACGGCTGCCTCTACCCGTACACGTTCAACGTGAGCGACTTCGAGCCGATCACCGGGCGGGTGCACCAGCCGCCGCCGGTGCACCAGGTCTTCGAGGGGTGGAACTTCGTGATCTGCGCGTTCGTGCCGCGCAAGGTCGACTACCACCCGCTCGCGGTGCCGGTGCCGTACTACCACTCGAACGTCGACAGCGACGAGGTCATGTTCTACGTGGGCGGCGACTACGAGGCCCGCAAGGGCAGCGGCATCGGCATCGGCTCGGTGTCGCTGCACCCCGGCGGGCACAGCCACGGGCCGCAGCCGAAGGCCACCGAGGCCGCGCTGGGCAAGGACTTCTTCGACGAGCTGGCCGTCATGGTCGACACCTTCAAGCCGCTCGAGCTCGGTGAGGCGGCGCTGGCGTGCGACGACGGCGAGTACGCGTGGAGCTGGTCGCGCAACACCTGATCGACCGCACGTGTTGCCCGGGGGCGACGACGGCCGCTCGCACCGAGGTGCGAGCGGCCGTCGGGTCGTACCCCCGAGTGCTGTGTGCTAGACCCTGTTCCGGCCACGCCCGACGAGGGCGAGGATCAGGCTGATGACCAGGACGGCCACGCCGATGTAGATGAGGATCTGGCCGACACCGGCGAAGCCGATGATCACCAGCACCACACCGACGATCAGGATGATGAGCCACGAGGGCACTGCGGTCTCCCTAGGTTCGGTCGCGCTCTACGCGACGTCCGGGGAGATGTCTACAGGTGGCGCGGTTGCGTCGCACCTCGAACTCAGCGGACCACCGGCTCGCCGACCAGCTCGACGCCGGCCGCGCGCAGCTGCTCGAGCGCCCGGTCGGTCGTCTCGCGCGCCACGCCGGCGGTCAGGTCGAGCAGCACGCGGGTCGTGAAGCCGGCCGCCACCGCGTCGAGCGCGGTGGCCCGCACGCAGTGGTCGGTGGCGATGCCGACGACGTCGACGGCGTCCACGTCGTGCGCCCGCAGCCAGTCGGCCAGCCCGGTGCCCCGCTCGTCGAACCCCTCGAACCCGGAGTACGCCGCGGCGTGCTCGCCCTTGCGGAACCGCGCCTCGAGGCGGTCGAGGGGCAGCTCGTCGAGCAGCTCGACGCCGTCGGTGCCGACGACGCAGTGCGGCGGCCAGCTGTCGACGAGGTCGGGGTGGTCGCTGAAGTGGCCGCCCGGGTCGACGTGGTGGTCCTGCGTCGCCACGACGTGGTCGTAGGGCTCGGCCGCCACGTGCGCGGCCACGGCGCGCGCGACGTCGGTGCCGCCGGCCACCGCGAGCGAACCCCCCTCCACGAAGTCGTGCTGCACGTCGACGACCACCAGGGCGCGGGTCACGGGGTCTCCTGCTCGTAGCGGGTGGGGATCGCGGGCTCGCCGCGCGACAGCTGGCGGGCGGACGGCGGAAGCTCGGCCAGCGAGGCGCGGTGCCGGTCGCGGGCGGCGTCGAGCGGCTCGCGGTGCACCACCTCGCCGTCGCGCACCAGCTCGACCTGCAGCGGGCGCTCGCCCTCGACCTCGCGCGGCCACGGGCGCAGCACCTCGGCCTGCGCGACGCCGTCGACCACCAGCCGGCCGGCGTGCTTGCGCCCCCCGACACCGGCCTTGGCGGCGCTGCGCTTCGCGACGCCCTCGAGCTCGCCGGCCGCGTTCTCCCGCGCGACCAGCTTGTAGACCATGCCCGCGGTCGGGGCGCCCGAGCCGATGACGAGCTGCGTGCCGACGCCGTACCCGTCGACCGGGGCGGCGGCGAGCGCGGCGATCGCGAACTCGTCGAGGTCGCTGGTGACGATGATCCGGGTGCCGGGGTTGCCCAGGGCGTCGAGCTGCTCGCGCACCTGGCGGGCCTGGGCGAGCAGGTCGCCGGAGTCGAGCCGCACCGCGCCCAGGTCCCTGCCGGCGACCTCGACCGCCAGCCGCACCGCGGCCTCGACGTCGTAGGTGTCGACCAGCAACGTCGTGCCCGCGCCCTGCGAGGCGACCTGCGCCTCGAACGCCGCGCGCTCGTCGTCGTGCAGCAGCGTGAAGGCGTGCGCGCTGGTGCCGGACGTCGGCACGCCGTACCGGCGTCCGGCCTCGAGGTTGCTCGTCGAGCCGAACCCCGCGACGTACGCGGCCCGGGCCGCGGCCACCGCCGCCTCCTCGTGGGTGCGGCGCGACCCCATCTCGATGCACGGCCGGCCCTCGGCGGCGGCGGTCATCCGGCTGGCGGCCGCGGCGACCGCGCTGTCGTGGTTCAGCACGCTCAGCACCAGCGTCTCGAGCAGCACCGCCTCGGCGAACGACCCCTCGACGGCCAGCACCGGCGAGTTCGGCAGATAGCACTCGCCCTCGGCGTAGCCGCTGATGCAGCCGCTGAACCTGTACTCCCGCAACCACTCCAGGGTGCTGTCGTCGACCACGTGGTGGTCGGACAGGTGCGCCAGGTCGGCGTCGTCGAACCGGAACCGCTGCACGGCGCCGGGCAACCGGCCGGTGCCGGCGACCACCCCGTAGCGGCGTCCGTCGGGCAGCCGGCGGGCGAACACCTCGAAGACGCTGTGCCGGTGCGCCGCCCCGCTGCGCAGCGCCGCCTGCAGCATCGTGAGCTCGTAACGGTCGGTGAGCAGTGCGGTGCCGGTCACGCCGGTGAGCGTACGTCGCGCGATGGCGGTGCGCGCTCCTACAGTGGACCCGTGGTCACGTCGCCGGTCGAGCTCGACGAACCCGTGGCCGACACCGACTCCCAGGTGGCGCGGCCGTGGGTCACGCTCGTGTGGAACGACCCGGTGAACCTCATGGAGTACGTGACGTACGTGTTCCAGAGCTACTTCGGCTACTCGCGGCAGAAGGCCGAGGTGCTCATGCTCGACGTGCACCAGAAGGGCCGCGCCGCCGTCGCGCACGGTGACCGCGAGGAGATGGAGCGGCACGTCGAGGCGCTGCAGGGGTTCGGGCTGTGGGCGACGATGCAGCAGGACGACTGACGTGGGCCGCAAGCAGGGGTTCTGGCGCGGCCGCGACGGCGTGCGCATGGCGTTCGGCGAGCGCGACCGGCGGGTGCTGAGCGACCTGCTCACCGACGTCGCCGGCATGCTCGACGACGACAGCGAGACGCCCACCGACCCGCTCGAGGCGCTCGTCGGCATCAGCACCAGCACCGGCCCGCCCGACGACCCCGCCCTGCGCCGCCTGCTGCCCGACGCGCACCGCGACGACGCCGAGGCCTCCGCCGAGTTCCGCCGCTACACCGAGCGGTCGGTGCGCGAGCGCAAGCGTTCCGGTCTGCAGGTCGCCGTCGAGAGCCTGCAGCACGACGGCACCGTGGTGCTCACCCCCGAGCAGCGCACCGCCTGGGTGGTGGCGCTCACCGACGTCCGCCTGGTGCTCGGCGAGCGCCTCGGCCTGCACACCGACGAGGACCACGAGCGGCTCGTCGAGGTGGTCGAGCAGCTGCTCGACTCGGACGAGCAGAGCGACCCAGACTCGCCCGCCGAGCGCACCATCGTGCTGCTCTCGCTCTACGAGCACCTCACGATGCTGCAGGCCCAGCTCGTCGACGCCCTCTCCCGCGACCTGCCCGGCTGAGCGCGCTGTCACCCGCGTCACGCCGGGCGGTGCCGCTGCGGCGGGCGCGAGCGGCTTAGGCTCGACGTCGTGGCGGACGCACCCATCGGCATCTTCGACTCCGGGTACGGCGGTCTGACGGTGGCGCGGGCGGTGCTCGACCAGCTGCCGCACGAGCCCGTGCTGTACCTGGGTGACACCGCGCGGCAGCCGTACGGGCCGCGGCCGGTGGCGGAGGTGCGGCGGTACGCGCTGGAGTGTCTCGACGGGCTGGTGGCGCAGGGCGTGAAGCTGCTGGTGATCGCCTGCAACAGCGCGAGCGCGGCGGTGCTGGCCGACGCCCGCGAGCGGTACGACGTGCCGGTGGTCGAGGTGATCCGGCCGGCCGTGCGGCGGGCCGCGGCCGCGAGCCGCACCGGGCACGTCGGCGTCATCTGCACGCAGGCGACGAGGACGAGCGGCGCCTACGAGGACGCCTTCGCCGCGGCGCCGCACCTGCGGGTGACCACGCGCGCCTGCCCGCGGTTCGTCGAGTTCGTCGAGTCGGGCGTCACGAGCGGCCCCGAGCTGCTCGCCGTCGCGCACGAGTACCTCGACCCGGTGGTCGCGGCCGGCGTCGACACGCTGGTGCTCGGCTGCACGCACTACCCGCTGCTCACCGGCGTGATCTCGTACGTCGTCGGCGACCTGGTCACCCTGGTCAGCTCGGCCGAGGAGACCGCGAAGGACGTCTACCGGCGCCTGGTCGAGCACGACCTGCTGCGCGACCCCGCGCTGCCCGCACCGGTGCACCGCTTCGAGACCACCGGCGACCCGACGCGGTTCGCCGACCTCGGACGCCGGTTCCTCGGGCCGGAGGTCTCGGCGGCGTCGCTGGTCGGCGCGTGAGCCGGCTGCGCGTCACCGTCGTCGGCTGCAGCGGGTCGGTGCCGGGGCCGGGCGGCCCGGCGTCCTGCTACCTGGTCGAGGCGGACGACGACGCCGGGCGCACCTGGCGGGTGGTGCTCGACCTCGGCAACGGCTCGCTCGGCGCGCTGCAGCGGCACGTCGACCCGGTGACCCTCGACGGCGTGCTGCTGAGCCACCTGCACGCCGACCACTGCCTCGACCTGTGCGGGCTGTACGTGATGGTGAAGCACCGTCCGGGCGTGCCGGCCGGCGTGCGGGTGCCGGTGTGGGGTCCGACCGGCACCGCCGAGCGGGTCGCCCGCGCCTACGACACCCCCGACCACCCGGGCGAGGTGGCGGTCGCAGAGCAGCTCGACTGCCGGGCCTGGCGCGACCGCGAGCCGGTGCGCGTCGGACCGCTGACCGTGACGCCGGTGCGGGTGCACCACCCGGTCGAGGCGTACGGGCTGCGCGTCGAGGCCGGCGGCGCAGTCCTGGCCTTCACCGGCGACACCGACGCGTGCGAGGCGCTCAGCCCGCTCTGCACCGGCGCCGACCTCGTGCTGGCGGACTCGGCGTTCGTCGAGGGGCGCGACACCGTCGAGGGCATCCACCTGTCCGGACGCCGGGCCGGCGCCGCCGTCACCGCGGCCGGCGGCGTGCGGCGCCTGGTGCTCACGCACGTCCCGCCGTGGAACGACGTGGGCGTCTGCCTCGCCGAGGCGCGCTCGACCTGGGACGGGCCGCTCGAGGCCGCGACGCCGGGCGCCGTCTACGACCTCTAGCCTCGTGGGCATGACAGACCTCACCACCCAGCTGCGCGCCGACGGTCGCGCGGTCGACGAGCTGCGCGCCGTGAAGATCACCCGCGGCTGGCTCGACCACGCCGAGGGCAGCGTGCTCGTCGAGTTCGGCCGCACCCGCGTGCTGTGCGCGGCGTCGTTCACCGCCGGCGTCCCGCGGTGGCGCAAGGGCAGCGGCGAGGGCTGGGTGACGGCCGAGTACGCGATGCTGCCGCGCGCCACGAACACCCGCGGCGACCGCGAGTCGGTGAAGGGCCGCATCGGCGGCCGCACCCACGAGATCAGCCGGCTCATCGGCCGGAGCCTGCGCGCCGTCATCGACACGAAGGCGCTGGGGGAGAACACGATCGTCCTCGACTGCGACGTGCTGCAGGCTGACGGCGGCACCCGCACCGCGGCGATCACCGGCGCGTACGTCGCGCTCGCCGACGCCGTCGAGGACGCCCGCGCCCGCGGCCTCATCGGCAAGAAGGCCCAGCCGCTCACCGGCTCCGTCGCCGCGATCAGCGTCGGCGTCGTCGGCGGCCGGCCGGTGCTCGACCTGCCCTACGACGAGGACGTCGCCGCCGGCACCGACATGAACGTGGTGATGACCGGCGACGGGCAGTTCGTCGAGGTGCAGGGCACCGCCGAGCACGGCGCGTTCGACCGCGCGATGCTCGACCAGCTGCTCGACCTCGCCACCATCGGCTGCACCGAGCTGACCGGTCTGCAGCTGGCCGCGCTGCAGGAGCCGCTGGCGTGAGCGGGCCTCGGCTGGTGCTCGCCACCCGCAACGCGCACAAGGTCGTCGAGCTGCGCGAGCTGCTGGCCGACCTGGGTGCGGGTGTGGATCTGGACACCGCTGTCGTGGGCGTCACCGAGTTCCCGGACGTCGAGGACGTCGTCGAGTCCGAGGTGACGTTCGAGGGCAACGCGCTGCTCAAGGCCCGCGCCGTCGCCGCGGCCACCGGCCTGCCGGCGCTCGCCGACGACAGCGGCCTCGCCGTCGACGTGCTCGGTGGCGCCCCCGGCATCTTCAGCGCCCGCTGGTCGGGGCGGCACGGCGACGACCGCGCGAACCTCGAGCTGCTGCTCGCCCAGACCGGCGACGTCCCCACCGAGCACCTCGGCGCCCAGTTCGTCTGCGCCGCCGCGCTCGTGCTGCCCGGCGGCGACGAGCACGTCGAGCGCGGCGTGCTGCGCGGGGTGCTCGACCGCAACCCGCGCGGCACCAACGGCTTCGGCTACGACCCGGTGTTCGCGCCCGAGGCTTCGAACGGGCGCACCCTCGCCGAGTACGACGCCGCGGAGAAGAACGCGATCAGCCACCGCGGCCGGGCCATGCGCGCCATCGCCCCGCGCCTGCTCCCGCTCCTCACCCCGTAGCCCTTTCCGCGCGTCAGCCCGGTGTGCGCACCTCAGCCCGCTCCCGGCCCCTCGCTGAGCGGGCTGACGCGCGCACGCAGCCGGCCGTGCGCACCTCAGCCCGCTCCCGACCCCCTCGCGAGCGGGCTGACGCGCGCAAAGGGCTGTGGGGGTTTCGTGGCGGGCGGCGCCGGCTCGCGAGCGGCGTGTGATCCTGAGGGGGTGACGCTCACGTCGTCCCGGCCGGACGCACCGACCACCCCACCGTCCGCGCGGCGGCGCCTCGACGTCGGGGCCGCGCTGGCCGGGCTGGTGGCCGGCGGGGTGACCCTCGCGGTGGCCGAGCTGCTCGCGGCGCTGCTCGTGCGCAGCGGCCACACGCAGGGCACGCCGTCACCGGTCGTCGCCGTGGGCGGCGCGTTCATCGACCGCACGCCGCCGTGGCTGAAGGACGCCGCGATCAGCGCGTTCGGCACCCACGACAAGGTGGCGCTGCTCACCGGCATCGCGATCGTGCTGGCCCTGCTGTCGGCGCTCGCGGGGGTCGTGGCCGCGCGCCGCCGGCTGCCCGCGCTGCCCGTCGTGACCGCGCTCGCCGCCGTGGCCGCCGCCGCGGTGGTGACCCGACCCGGTGCGGGCTGGGCCGACGCGGTGCCGACCGTCGTCGGCGCGCTCTGCGGCCTGGTGGCGCTGACCTCCCTGCTCGACCGCCGCTCCGCCGCCGCGCC
>NZ_BAAHBM010000112.1:0-8843 GCF_054776675.1 Angustibacter aerolatus | reverse complement strand
GCGTCGTCTCGGGCCAGCGCGGCCGTGCGGGCCAGCGCGGCGGCCAGACCCGGCCCCAGCCGCGGCTCGGCGTCCGCGAGCAGCGCCCGCGCCCGGCTCCGGGCGAAGCGCGGATCGGCGTTGTGCGGGTCGAGCCAGGGGGTCAGCCCGAGCGCCGCGCACGCGGCGTGCGTGACGTCGCGCCCGACGTCCAGCAGCGGCCGGCGCAGGACGCCGCGCCGCGCGGGCATGCCGGCCAGCGACCGGGTGCCCGACCCGCGGGCCAGGCCGAGCAGCACCGTCTCGACCTGGTCGTCGAGCGTGTGCCCCAGCAGCACGGCACCCGCCCCGAGCTGGTCGGCGACCCGCTCGAGCGCGACGTACCGGGCGGTGCGGGCCGCCGCCTCCGGACCGCTGCCGTCCGCCGCGACGCCCACCGTCTCGACGCGGACCGGCGCCAGCCCCAGCGCGGTGCAGGTGGCCGCGGCCGCTGCCACCACCTCGGCGGACCCGTGCTGGAGGCCGTGGTCGACGAGCACCGCCCCCGCCCGCAGGCCGGCGCGCGGGGCGACGAAGGCCGTCGCCGCGGCGAGCGCCAGCGAGTCGGGCCCACCGCTCACCGCCACCAGCACCAGCGAGCCCGGCGGCAGGTCGGCGAGCGCCCGCCGGACCGCCGTGCGCCCCCGCGCGACCGCGGGGTCGGGTCCGGTCACGGGCGAACGCTAGTGGGCGAACGGGTGAACCGGCTGACGACTGTCGGTGCCGGGCCCTACCTTCGGCACAGGCCTCACGGTGAGGTCGCCGTCTCGGGGGGAACCTTGCGCACGCGTCACCTTCGTCTCGCCCTGCCCGCGCTCGTCGCGGCCGCTCTCGTCGCCCAGCCGCTCGCGGCGTCTGCCGACCCCGGCCAGCTGCCGGTGATCGACGAGATCGCGACGGCACCCGGTGACCCCGGCGTGCTGGCCGTCCGCGCGTCGTCGGACTCGGACGTCACCGCCGTCCACGCCGACCTCAGTCGCTTCGGCGAGCCCGCCGCGTCCGTCGACCTGCACCTCGTCGACGGCGTCTGGACGAACGAGCAGCGGCTCGTGCTGGACTACGGCTACTACGACACCACCGTCACCGCGACGGACGCCGACGGCGACGTCAACCAGGGCGGCGGGACCTCCACGCTCGACTACCTCAAGCAGCCGCGCGTCGTCTCGCACTCGCTGACCACCCGGCTCGACGTGCTGCACCAGCACCTGGTGGCCGCGGGCGAGGTGCGCTACCTCGACCCGCGCGACGGGCTCGACACCCACCCGGCGGGCGGCGTGATCGCACGGCTCACCGTCGACAGCACCACCTACGACGCGACGGTGGGTGCGGACGGTCGGTACTCGGCGAGCTGGACGCCGAGGACCGCCGGCACGTCCGCGCACGTCGACACGGCCTTGCTGATGCCCGACTTCTCGTGGAAGGGCTCCAACGCGTCGGTCGACGGACCGGTCGACGTACCGGTCGTCGCGACGCAGGGCCGCATCGTGCTGGACGCCGTGCCGGCCACCGTGCGGTACCCCGCGAAGCTGACGCTGAGCGGCACGGTGCAGGCCGTCGTCGACGGCGAGTGGCGCGCGCTCCCTGGCGCGGAGGTGGTGTCGTTCGGCGCCGGCCGCACCGACTCCGCCGTGGCCCGCACGTCGGCGACCGGCCGGTTCTCGTTCGGCCTGGTCCCCGTGCAGGACGGCGGCTACGGGGTCCGCATCCCGTCCGACAGCACGACGGCCGTGTACGTGGGCACCCGCAGCGCCAGCGCCAAGGTGCTGGTGGTCGACCGCACCGCCCTCTCGTGGAGCAAGCCGGCGATCAACGAGTTCTCCGAGCTGCACATCGCCGGACGGCTGACGGAGTCGAGCGGCGTGACGCCCCCGAAGGGCACGAAGGTCTGGGTGCAGCAGGCCCGCGACGGCAGGCACTGGACGACGCTCGGGTACGTGCCGACCGACCGCTCCGGCGCGTTCAGCATCGACGGCTACCTCGAGCACCCGTCCGGCTCGTTCCGCCTGGTCTACAACGGCACCTCGGTGCTGCAGGGCAGCACCAGCCGCACCGTGGAGCTCTCGCGCAACGCGACGCGGGTCACCGGCTACAAGGTGACCTCGAAGGTGCGCAAGGGCAAGCTCGTCCGGCTGCGCGGCACGGTGCAGCACAAGGTGGGCGGCACCTGGAAGAGCATCGGCTCCAAGCGGTACGTCGACCTGTTCTTCCGCGCGAAGGGGTCGAAGACCTTCAAGGAGGTCGGGTGGGTGCGCACCGACAGCCGCGGTCGCTTCGACGCCGGGGTCAAGGCGACGAAGACCGGGTACTACACGGCGGTCTGGTTCTCGACCAACAGCAAGGACCTGAACGCCGAGAGCGTGGAGAAGTACGTCAAGGTCGTGAAGTAGCGACGGTCGGTCCCGGCGTCGCAAGCGCCGGGACCGGCGCTAGCCGGGCAGCGCGACGGGATCGGCGAGCCGGGCCAGCAGGTCCTGCACCGCCGAGGCGACGGCCAGCCGGGTCACCCCGGTCAGGGTCGCCGAGACGCCGAGCGGGCTGGGCACGACCCGGGTCGGCCAGGGCAGGGTGTCGAGCACGGAGCGAACGCCGGGCAGCAGCAGCGGGTTCGAGCCGACGCCGCCGCTGAGCACCACCAGGCCGGGGTCGACGAGCGAGACCAGCGCGGCAGCCAGGCGTCCCACCTCGACGGCGTGGTCGTCGACCATGCGGCGGGCGGTGCTCGAGCGGCGTCCGTCGACGTCGGTCGCCCCGGCCAGCCGGAACAGCGCCTCGGCGGTGGCCGGGCACGGGCCGGCGTCGCGCGGCCAGGCCGCGGCCACCCGCTGCATCAGGCCCGCCGACCCCAGGTGCCGCTCCAGCCCCTCGTGCTGCGGCACGCCGCCGGGGTGCCACGGGAACGGCATCACCGACGCCTCGCCCGCCACGCCGTTCGCGCCGGTGAAGAGCCGGCCGTCGAGCACCAGCCCGATGCCGATGCCCACGCCGATCTGCAGCATCGCGAACGTGCGCTCGTCGCGCGCGCAGCCGTCGCGCTGCTCGGCGAGGGCCGCGCAGTTCACGTTGTTCTCCACCTGCACCGGCACGTGCTCGGGCACGCCCGCGCCGCGCACCGCCCGCACGATGGCGCGCTCGCTGTCGAGCTCCGGCTGCCGGGCCACCTCGCGCGGACCGCGCAGCACGGTGTGCGGCACGGCGACGGCGACGCCGCGCAGGGGGCCGCAGCTGCCGTCGAGCTGGCGCATCGCGACGTCGAGGTTGGTGGCCGCCAGCGACGCCATCGTGCGCAGGCGGGGGCGCCCGGTCGCGCGCCGGCTGCGTTCGTGCTCGAGCACCGAGGTGCCGTCGAGCCGCGCCGCCCGCACCCGCACCCTGGTCACACCCACGTCGACCGCCAGCACGTGACCGGCGCGCGCCGACAGCCCGTAGACGGCGGCCACCCGACCGGTCGCGCCCTGCGTGGAGTGCGTGCGCTCGACCAGGCCGACCCGCTCGAGCTCGCCCACGGCGGCCGAGACCGTCGGCTTCGACAGGCCCAGCGCCGCCGCCATCGCCGGCCTGGTGCAGCTGCCGCGGTCGGCGACGAGGGCGAGCACGTCGCGCGCGCTGGGCGTCAGGGCGCGCTCGGCCACCGTCGTCACGCCGACACCCTCCCACGCTCCAGCAGGTCGCCGCGAGCATAGCGTTGACACCGTCTCGCAGAGTTAGTTAACTTGCCGAACCCACGAGGAGGTGGCCATGACCGACCGTCGGCAGGCGACGCAGAGCCAGACCAGTGACACCGCAGCAGTGACCCTCAGCGGGCTGAACCGGCGCCGCTTCCTGGGCCTCGGGGCCCTGGCGGGCGGGGCCGCGCTGCTCAGCGCGTGCGGCGTCCCCGGCGCCGACTCGAAGGCATCGGGCAAGGACACCGGGCCGGCCAAGCTGCGCGCGCTCTTCATGCAGCAGGCCGGGTACACCCCGGAGGAGATCGACAAGATGACGGCCGCCTTCACGAAGGCGAACCCGACCATCACCGTCGAGAACACGTACGTCGCCTACGAGGCGCTGCACGACAAGATCGTCATCTCGGCCCCCGCCGGCACCTACGACGTGGTGCTCATCGACTGCATCTGGCCGACCGAGCTGGCCAGCAAGAACATGATCGTCGACGTCACCAGCCGGTACCCCGCGGCGTGGAAGGACGACATCCTGCCCGGCACGCTGGGCACCGTCTCCTACCAGGACAAGTACTACGGCGTCCCGTGGTTCCCGGGCGGCAAGGTCTTCTTCTACAACAAGACCCTCCTGCAGCAGGCCGGCGTCGACCCGGCGCAGACCGGCACGTGGGACGGCTGCGTCGCCGCAGCCCGCACCCTGAAGCAGCAGGGCGTCGTGAAGTACCCGTTCATGTGGAGCTGGTCGCAGGCCGAGGCGCTGATCTGCGACTACACCCAGCTGGTCGGGGCGTTCGGCGGCACGCTGGTCGACGCGCAGGGCAAGCCGAGCTGGAACTCCGGCGGCGGCGTGCAGGCCCTCGAGTGGATGGTCATGACGCTGAAGGACGGCCTGACCAACCCGGCGTCGACCAAGGCGCTGGAGGACGACGTCAAGAAGTCGCTGCTGCAGAACCAGACGGTCATGGCGCTCAACTGGGACTACGTGTTCGCCGCGTCGAAGGACCCGAAGCAGACCGAGCACCCGGGCCAGCTCGTGGTCTCGACCTCCCCCAAGGGCCCGGGCGGCAAGAACCCCAGCGTCGACGGCGGCATGGGCCTGTCGATCACCAGCGGCAGCAAGCACCAGGACGCCGCGTGGAAGCTCGTGAGCTACCTGGCCAGCGCCGAGAACCAGGCCGCGTACGCCGACAACAACCTGCCGGTGTGGAAGTCGGACTACACCGACGCGCTGCGCAAGGGTCGCGAGCAGCTGGTCGACGTCGACCAGGCCACCTACGGCAACCTGATCAGCCGCCCGGCCGTCGCGAGCTACAACGCCGTCAGCCAGGTGCTGCAGCAGCAGCTGCAGGCCGCGCTGCTCGGCCAGAAGTCGCCGCAGGCGGCGCTCGACCAGGCCGCGAAGGACGCCGAGGGGGCGTTGGGCGGATGAGCACGGCTCCGGTGACCCGGGCGGCGGCGCCTGCGCCCGCGCCGTCCGGGCCCGCCGGCGTCCGGCTGCGCAGGGACCGCAGCCAGGCGCCCCTCGCGCTGCTGCTCATGGTGCCGGCGTTCGTGGTCGTGCTCGGGGTCGTGCTGTACCCCCTCGGCCGCACGCTGGTGCTGAGCTTCTTCGACGTCACCAGCTCGGTGCAGACCGAGCTGCCGTTCGTCGGGCTGCGCAACTACACGACGCTGCTGTCGAACCCCGACTTCTGGGCGACGCTCGGGCGCACCGCGTTCTTCACGGTGTTCTCCACCGCGCTGCAGCTGGTCGTCGGGCTGGCGGTGGCGCAGTTCCTGAACCAGCGCATCCGCGGGCAGTGGCTGTTCCGGAGCGCGGTGGTCTTCACCTGGGCGCTGCCGACGATCGTCAACGCGAACATGTGGCGCTGGATCCTCAACAGCGAGTACGGGTTGCTGAACGGCGTGCTGACGCAGCTGCACCTCACGAGCAGCTACCACGACTGGATCGGCGGCCCGCACCAGGCGCTGGTCGTCGTCGCGCTGGCCGACTCGTGGAAGAACACCTCGCTGGTCGCGATCCTGCTCTTCGCCGGGCTGCAGACCGTGCCGCGCGAGCTGTACGAGGCCGCCTCGCTCGACGGCGCCGGCCCCTGGCGACGGTTCCTGTCGGTGACGCTGCCGCTGCTCACGCCGTCGATCGGCGTCGTGCTGGTGCTGCGCACCATCGAGGCGTTCAAGGTGTTCGACATCATCTACGTGATGACGCGCGGCGGTCCGGCGTCCGGCACGACGACGATCGCGTTCTACACGTACCTGCAGGCGTTCTCGAACCAGCAGTTCGGGCTCGGCTCGGCCGTCGCCTACGTGACGGTCGCCTGCATCCTGGTGCTCTGCCTGATCTACATGCGGGTGCTCAACAGGTCCGGCGGAGCGCCGTCGTGAACCGCCAGGGCACGGGCTACCGGATCGGCATGTACGCGTGCGGCGTCGTGCTGCTCGCCGTGGTCTTCGGGCCGTTCCTGTCGCTGATCGTCGCCAGCATCAGCCCGCAGGGCGAGCTGCTCGCGCTGCCGATGCACCTGTGGCCGCAGCACCCGACGCTCGAGCGCTACCAGGCGATCCTCGGCGGCGACGCCGGCAGCGTGGCCGGTGCGCTGCGGGCCGCGGTGCTGAACTCGTTCGTGGTGGCCACCTGCAGCGTCGCGGTGTCGCTGGCCTGCGGTGCCCTCGGGGCGTACGCCGTGGCGCGACTGCGGTTCCGCTTCAAGCGGGGCGCGGTGCTGATGCTGCTCGTCACCTACATGATGCCGCCGCTCGCGCTGGTCATCCCGATCTACCTGGCGCTCAGCGCGCTGGGGTTGCTGGACAACAAGATCGGGTTGATCGTCGTCTACTGCTCGTTCACGACGCCGTTCGTGCTGTGGCTGCTCAGCAGCTACTTCCAGTCGCTGCCGGTCGAGCTCGAGGAGGCCGCGCGCATCGACGGCTGCTCGCGGCTCGGTGCGCTCTGGCGCGTGGTGCTGCCGCTGGCCCGCCCGGGCCTGATCTCCGCCGGCCTGCTCGGGTTCCTCGGTGCCTGGGACGAGTTCTTCTACGCGCTGATCCTCACCTCGTCGCCCGCCGCCAAGACCATCCCGGTGGCGCTCACGGAGTTCACCGGCCGCTACAGCCTCGACTTCGGCCTGATGGCCGCGGGCGGGGTGATCGCGGCGCTGCCGCCGGTGCTCATCGCGCTGGTGCTGCAGCGGTACATCACCAGCGGGCTCACCGCCGGTGCCATCAAGTGACCCTC
Organism: Angustibacter aerolatus; assembly: GCF_054776675.1. Lineage (NCBI taxonomy): Bacteria > Bacillati > Actinomycetota > Actinomycetes > Kineosporiales > Kineosporiaceae > Angustibacter > Angustibacter aerolatus. Next base: position 1,934 of record NZ_BAAHBM010000112.1, on the reverse strand, counting down.
GACCACACGACCCACGACCGGGAGACCGCCGCATGAGCGACGACCGCTTCATCCCCTACGCCGACGCCATGGCGACGCAGCCCGAGCGCCTCGACGCCGTCGTCCGGCACGTGCGCGGGCAGCTGCCGCAGCTGACCGCCCTGCTGAGCACCCGGCGTCCCGTGTTCGTGGGCATCGGCGCGAGCCTGGCCGCCGCGGCCGCCCCGGTGCACGCCCTGCGCGCCCGCGGCGTCGCGGCGCACCGCGCCGACGTCGGCGACCTGCCGCCCGGCACCCCCGCGCTCGGGGACGCGGTCGTCGCGATCTCGCAGTCGGGCCGCAGCCGCGAGACCGTCGAGGCGCTGTCGGCCGTCGAGGGGGCGCTGCGCGCCGCCGTCGTGAACGTGCCGGGCTCGCCGCTCACCTCCGTCGTGGACGCCGTGCTCGACCTCGGCGACGAGCGCGACAGCAAGGCGTCGACCATCGGCTTCACCGGCACGCTGGCCGCGCTCGGTCTGCTGGCCGACGCGTGGGAGGCCCCCGGCCCCGCCGTCGCGGACGGCTGGTCACGGCTCGCGGACGACGTCTCGACGCTGCAGCGGGACGCCGGCGAGGCCATCGACCGGCTGACGGCGCTCGTCGGCGCGGCGGGCAGCGTCGACGTCAGCGGCGAGCAGGCCGCGCTGGTGGCGGCCGAGGAGGGTGCGCTGCTGCTGCGCGAGGTGTGCCGGGTGCCGGCCACCGCGTTCGAGCTGCGCAACTACCTGCACGGTCCCACCGAGTCGGCGACGTCCGGCGCGCCCGCCTCGACCGGCCACGTGCTGCTCGGCGACCACCGCTCGGCCGAGCTCGCGGTGCAGCTCGCCGGGCAGGGGCACGCCGTCGCGCTCGTGACCGCCCTCGACGACGCGGCGCTGCGTGCGGCCGGTGTGCCGTCCGAGGTCGTCGTCGTGCGGGTGCCCAGCACCACGCCCGGCGTCACGGCCGTGCTGCACACGATCGTCTTCCAGCACGTCAGCGGCCGGCTCGCCGCCCAGCGCGGCATCGGCGCCGACGACTTCGTGTTCTCCGGCAGCGACACCAAGCTCGACGACGCTCCGGCGCCGACGCCGTGACCGCCGGGCCCAGCGTCGTCGGGGTCGACGTCGGCGGCACGAAGACGCACGTCGTCGTCGCGAGCCCGGCCGCCGTGCTGCTGGAGGCCGTGCGCCCCAGCGCCGGCTGGAACCCGCGGCCGTGGGACGACGGCGCGCGCTGGCTGCAGCGGCTGCTGGACGACGTGCACCCGGCCTGGCCGTCGGCGTCCGCGGTGGTCGTCGGCGCGCACGGGTGCGACAGCCCCGAGCACGTCACGGCGCTGCAGGCGGCGCTGGTGCGGGTCACCGGCCGCGAGGTGCTGGTGCACAACGACGCCGAGCTGGTGCTGCCCGCCGCCGGGCTCACCGAGGGCGTCGGCGTGATCGTCGGCACCGGCTCGATCGCCGCCGGGCACCGGGCCGGGCACCCGACCACCCTCGCCGGGGGCTGGGGCTGGCTCCTCGGCGACGAGGGCAGCGCGCCGACCCTGGTGCGGGCCGCGGTGCGAGCCGTGGCTGCGCGGCTCGAGTCGGGGCTGCCCGCCGACCCGCTGGGCGAGCTGCTGATGGGCTCGTTCGGCGTGACGTCGGCGGCCGAGCTGATCGTGGCCGTGAGCCAGGCCGGCGGCATCCCGGGCTGGTCGTCGCGGGCGCCGCTGGTGTTCGACGCCGTCGAGGCCGGGTCGCAGGACGCGCTGGACGTCGTGCGCGCGGCGGCCGGCGAGCTGGCCGACCTCGTGCTGCGGCTGCACCGCCGCGGCGTGCCGACCGACGACGTCGTGCTGGCCGGCGGCGTGGCGCGGGCGCAGCCGCTGGTCGCGCGGAGCGTGGACGAGGCGGTCGCCGAGGGCGGGCTGCCGGCCGGGCTCGAGGTGCTCG
>NZ_BAAHBM010000111.1:0-8970 GCF_054776675.1 Angustibacter aerolatus | reverse complement strand
GCACGTCCTCGGTCTCGACGACGCGCCGCCCGTGCCACGCGGCGTGCGCGACGGCGGTGCGCGCGGTGACCAGGTCGGCGCGCATCCCGTCGACGCCGAACGCGGCGCAGACCTCGGCGACCTCGCGCAGCGCGGCGTCGGTCAGCAGCACCTCGGGCAGCAGCCGCCGGGCGCCGGCGACCCGCTCGGCGAGCTCGACCTCGTCGGCGGCGAAGCGCTCGGCGAACGCGGCCGGGTCGGCCTCGAACGCCAGCCGCCGCCGCACCACCTCGACGCGGACGGCGGGGTCGCGGCTGGCCGCCACCTCGACGGTCAGGCCGAAGCGGTCGAGCAGCTGCGGGCGCAGCTCGCCCTCCTCGGGGTTCATGGTGCCGACGAGCACGAAGCGCGCGGCGTGGGAGGCCGACACGCCCTCGCGCTCGACCGTCGAGCGGCCCATCGCGGCGGCGTCGAGCAGCACGTCGACCAGGTGGTCGCCCAGCAGGTTGACCTCGTCGACGTAGAGCAGGCCGCGGTGGGCGGCGGCCAGCAGCCCCGGCTCGTACGCCGCGACGCCCTGGGCCAGTGCGCGCTCGAGGTGCAGCGAGCCGAGCACGCGGTCCTCGGTGGCGCCGACCGGCAGCTCGACGAGGCGGGCCGGCCGCTCGTGCGCACCCGCTGCCCGGCTCAGGTCGTGCGGGCCGTCGGGGCAGGCGGGGTCGGGGTCGGCCGGGTCGCACGAGAACCGGCAGCCGTCCACCACGGCCACCGGTGGCAGCAGGGCGGCGAGCGCCCGCACCATCGTCGACTTGGCGGTGCCCTTCTCGCCGCGCACGAGCACCCCGCCGACAGCGGGCGACACGGCGCTCAGCAGCAGCGCCAGGCGCAGGTCGTCGGCGCCGACGACGGCGGTGAAGGGGTACGTGGGGCTGGCAGGCATGCGGGTCCTGTTCGCTCAGCGGGTCCGCGCCCGCTGCCGGTCGGTGGCCGCCCGACCGGCGCGCGCAGGGCACGCCGACGGGGCGGACGACGGCCGATGTCCTGACTCCCCGAGCGTGCTCGGGTCACAGTGGCGGGACCGTCCCGGACTCGCACCGGGTTCCTCTGCCGACGTCGCAGCCATCCTGGCACAGCGCGCGGACAGCCCGTCCTGCCGCGCCGGCCGACCGGCTCAGGGCACCTGGAGGCGCAGGATCCGGTCGTCGCCGCGGCGCGGCGTGCCGTTGGCGTCCCGGTTCGAGGTGCCCACCCACAGCCCGTTCGCCGACGAGCGGGCGACCGCGCGCAGCCGCCCGTAGGTGCCGGTGAGGTAGGCGACCGGGGTGCCGGCGGAGGCGCCGCGCAGGGGCACCCGGTAGAGCCGGGTGCCGGTGACCGCCCCGATGTACGCCGCACCGTGCACGATCGCGATGCCGGACGGGCCGCCCGCCGACGTCCGCCACACCGCCTTCGGGCCGACGAACCTGCTGTCGTCGCTGCGGCCCTCGACCGTGGGCCAGCCGTAGTTCTTCCCCTTGCTGATGACGTTCAGCTCGTCCCACGCGTTGTTGCCGAACTCGGTCGCCCACAGCCGGCCGTCGGCGTCGAACGCCAGCCCCTGCGGGTTGCGGTGGCCGACGCTCCACACGTACGAGCCGAACGGGTTGCTCGTCGGACGCCGGCCGTCGGGGTGCATCCGCAGCACCTTGCCGGCGAGCGACCCGCGCCGCTGGGCGAGCGCGCTGTCGCCGGAGTCGCCGGTCGACACGTACAGCATCCCCTTGGGGCTGAACGCCAGCCCGCCGCCGTTGTGCCGGCTGCCGCGCGGGATGCCCGACAGCAGCAGGTGCGTGCCACCCAGCCGGCCCCCGGCGTACTGCATCCGGACGACGCGGTTGTCGCGGGCGGTGGAGTAGTACGCGTAGACCCAGTGGTCCTTCGAGAACGACGGCGACAGCGCCAGCCCGAGCAGACCGCCCTCGCCGCCCGAGGTGACGGCGACCCGGCCGACCTGGCGCACCCGCCCGCCGCGCGGCGCCACCAGCGACACCACGCCGGTGTCGCGCTGCGAGACCAGCGCACCCGAGCCGTCGGGCAGCGGCGCGACGTTCCACGGCACGTCCAGACCGGTCGCCACGGTGCGCGTGACCCGCACCGCCGGGGCGGCACCGTCCGCCACCGTCGGGGCGAGCAGCCCACCGAGGACCAGGCCGGGCACCGCGAGCAGCGTCGCGGCCGTGCGCCGTCGGACCGTGGAACGCGTGGACCTCGTGGACCTCGTGGACGTCGTCGTCGACATGCTGGCCACCATAGGCCGGGTTCGCGGCCAGGTGCCCGGATCGTGGCAGGCCGCTCAGGCGCGGCCGTCGCCGTCTCGGGTGCCGCCGGCCACCAGGCCCTGTGCGAGCACGACGAGCAACCGCGAGAGCTGGGTCCGCTGACGCGGGCCCAGCGGGGCGAGCACCTCGTGCAGCGTGCGGACGTGGTCGTCCGTCGCCTCGTCGACCACCCGCCGGCCGTCGGGCGTGAGCTCGACGAACCAGCCCCGGCCGTCGGCGGGGTTGCGCTGCCGCCGCACGAGACCCAGGTCGCGCAGTCGGTCGATGCGGTTCGTCATCGCCGCGGGCGACAGCAGCACGGCCTCGGCCAACCGGCTCGGGGTGAGGGCGTACGGCGCGCCCGAGCGGCGCAGCGTCGCCAGCACGTCGTACTCCCCGCGGTTCACCCCGTGCCGGCTCAGCGTGGCCGCGATCGCCCGCTCGACCAGGGCGCCGGCCCGACCGAGCCGGCCGAGCACCGCCATCGGCGCCACGTCGAGGTCGGGTCGCTCGACGGCCCACTGGTCGAGCATGCGGCGCACCGGCTCGTCGACATCGGTCACCGAAGAAGTTTGACACCGAAGTTCCTCGACGGCCGTGCTCTTCGACGTCGAACTACTTCAGGAGGATCCGATGTCGCACAGCCCGTCCACCGCAGAGCGCAACGCCATTGCCGTCCGCGAGCTCTACGCGGCCTTGAGCCGCGGCGACCTGCCCGCCGCCGCCGCGTCACTCGCCCCGGACGCCCGGCTGCACGTGCCCGGCCGCGGCCCGAACACCGGTACCTACTCCGGCCCCGACGGCGTGCTGGAGTTCGTCGGCCGGGCGTCGGCGGCGACCGAGGGGACGCTGCGGCTGGACGTGCACCGCGTGCTGGCCGACGACGAGGTCGCGGTGGCGCTCGTCACCTACACCGCCACCAGGCCCGGCGTCGACGTCCAGCTCACCAACCACCTGGCGCACGTCTGCGCGATGCGCGACGGGCAGGTCGTCGAGTCGTGGTTCCACACCCGCGACCAGTACGAGGTCGACGCGTTCTGGAACGCCTGATCACGGCTCGTCGGGGCCCTCGAGGTCGCCCTCGGCGTCGAGCACGGCGTCCTGCAGCGCCTGCAGCGCCTCGGGCGACGGCGCGGCCCACAGCCCGCGCTGGGCCGCCTCGAGCAGCCGCTCGGCCACGCCCTTGCGCGCCCAGGGGTTCGAGCGGCGCATGAACTCCGCGACGCCCGGGTCCTGCACGTACTCGCGGGTGAGCGTCTCGTACATCCAGTCGTCGACGACCCCGGCGGTGGCGTCGTACCCGAAGAGGTAGTCGACGGTGGCGGCCATCTCGAACGCGCCCTTGTACCCGTGCCGCTGCATCGCGGCGATCCAGCGCGGGTTGACGACGCGCGAGCGGAAGACCCGCTTGGTCTCCTCCTCCAGCGTCCGCGTTCGCACCTGGTCGGGCACCGCCGAGTCGCCGACGTACGCCGCGACGTCGCCGCCGGTCAGGTGCCGCACCATCGCGACCATCCCGCCGTGGTACTGGAAGTAGTCGTCGCTGTCGACGATGTCGTGCTCGCGGGTGTCCTGGTTCTTGGCGGCGACCTGCATCCGCGCGTAGGTGCGCTCCATGTCGCCGCGGGCCTCGGCGCCGTCGAGCCCGCGACCGTAGGCGTACCCGCCCCACACCGCGTAGACCTCGGCGAGGTCGGCGTCCGAGCGCCACGACCGCGAGTCGACCAGCGGCAGCAGGCCCGCGCCGTACGCCCCGGGCTTGGAGCCGAAGACGCGGGCGGTCGCGCGGCGCTCGCTGACGCCGTCTGCCAGGTCGGCGCCGACGTGCGCCCGCACGTAGTTGTCGGACGCCGGCTCGTCGAGCGCCGCCACCATCCGCACCGCGTCGTCGAGCATGGTCACCACGTGCGGGAACGCCTCGCGGAAGAAGCCCGAGATGCGGATCGTGACGTCGACCCGGGGCCGGCCGAGCTCGGCGAGCGGCACGACGGCGAGGCCGGTGAGGCGGCGCGAGGCGTCGTCCCACGTCGGGCGCACGCCCAGCAGCCACAGCAGCTCGGCGACGTCGTCGCCCTGGGTGCGCATGCAGGCGGTGCCCCACACCGACAGGCCGACCGAGCGCGGCCACTCCCCCGTGTCGTGGCGGTGCCGCGCGAGCAGCGACTCGGCGAGCGCGACGCCGGTGTCCCAGCTGTTGCGCGACGGCACGGCGCGCGGGTCGACGGCGTAGAAGTTGCGGCCGGTCGGCAGCACGTTGACCAGGCCGCGGGTCGGCGACCCCGACGGCCCGGCCGGCACGAAGCCGCCGTCGAGAGCGTGCAGCACGTTGCCGACCTCGTCGGTGGTGCGGCCCAGCCGCGGCACCAGCTCGGTCGCCCCGAAGTCGAGCACCCGCACCACGTCGGGCACCTTCTCGCCCAGCACCTCGACGCAGACGTCGGCCGCGCGGTCGGCCACCCAGTCGAGCTGCTCCATCCGCTCGACCAGCGCGCGGCAGAGCTGCTCGAGCAGGTCGACGACGTCGGACGCCGAGCGGCTCGGTCCCTCGACCAGCGCCGTCAGCCGCTGCGCCGCAACCTGTTCGACGGCGGCGCCGGGCTCGGCGAGCAGCACCGCCTCGTCGAGACCGGCCCACGCCGCCACGGTGCTGCGCAGGCCGGGCAGCGCCTGCGCCCGGCCGCCCCACACCTGGGACGCCCGCAGCACCGCGAGCACCAGGTTGACCCGCGGCTCGCCGACCGGTCCCTGGCCCAGCACGTGCAGCCCGTCGCGGATCTGCACGTCCTTGATCTCGCAGAGGTACCCGTCGACGTGCAGCACGAAGTCGTCGAAGCCGTCGTCGTCGGGCGCGGCGTCGAGGTGCAGGTCGTGGTGCAGCTGCGCGGCCTGGATCGTCGTCCAGATCTGCTGGCGCAGCGCGGGCACCTTGTCGGGGTCGAGCGCCTGCACCGTGGCGTACTCGTCGAGCAGCTGCTCGAGCCGCGCCATCTCGCCGTACGTCTCGGCCCGCGCCATCGGCGGCACGAGGTGGTCGACGACCGTGGCGTGCGCGCGGCGCTTGGCCTGCGTGCCCTCGCCCGGGTCGTTCACGATGAACGGGTAGACCATCGGCAGGTTGCCGAGCACGGCGTCGGGCGCGCAGCCCGCCGACAGCCCGATCCCCTTGCCCGGCAACCACTCCAGCGTGCCGTGCTTGCCCAGGTGCACCACGGCGTGCGCCCCGAAGCCGCCGTCGGACGGCGGTGCCTCGAGCCAGCGGTACGCGGCGAGGTAGTGGTGCGAGGGGGCCATGTCGGGGTCGTGGTAGATCGCGACCGGGTTCTCGCCGAACCCGCGCGGCGGCTGGATCATCAGCACCAGGTTGCCGAACTGCAACGCGGCCAGGGCGATCGCCGGCTCGTCGCCCGACTCGTCCACGTACAGCGAGCCCGGCGCCTCGCCCCAGGCCTGCGTCATGGCCTCGCGCAGCTCGGCGGGCACCCGGCCGAACCAGCGCCGGTACGTCGCGCCCGGCACCTTCGCCACGGCGTTCGCCAGCTGCTCGTCGGTGAGCCACTCGGTGTCGTGCCCGCCGGCGGCGATGAGCGCGTGCACCAGCTCGTCGCCGGTCCCGTCGAACCCGTCGCCGACGTCGTACCCCGCGCGGCGCAGCTCGTCGAGCAGCACGACCGCGCTGGCCGGGGTGTCGAGCCCGACGGCGTTGCCGATGCGCGCGTGCTTGGTCGGGTACGACGACAGCACCAGCGCGATCCGCCGCCGGGCGACCGGCACGTGCCGCAGCCGGCCGTGCGCGACCGCCAGCCCGGCCAGCCGTGCGCAGCGCTCGGGGTCGGGCACGTAGACCGGCACCGGGCCGCCCTCGCCGGCGTCGAGCTCCTTGAAGGAGAACGGCACGCCGATCAGCCGCCCGTCGAACTCAGGGATCGCGACCTGCGTCGTCGCGTCGAGCGGGCTCAGCGCCGCGTCGGAGGCGTCCCACGCCGCGCGCGACGACGTCAGCGCCAGGCCCTGCAGCAGCGGCACGTCGAGCGTGCCCAGCGCCCCGGCGTCCCACGCGTCGTCGTCGCCCCCCGCGCTCGCGTCGGCCGCGACCGTGCCGCCGGCCGCCAGCACCGTCGTGACCAGCACGTCGCACGACCCGAGCACCGCCAGCAGGTCGGCCGCGTCGCCCCCCGACGTGTCCTGGTGGCGCAGCCCGCGCAGGGAGCCGCAGAACACCGGCACCGGTTCGCCCCCGGCCGCCAGCACCGCCTCGCACAGCCCCTCGACGAACGCCGTGTTGCCGCTCAGCTCGTGCGCCCGGTAGTAGACGACGCCGACCCGCGGCGCCCCGGCGTCCGGCTCGCGGGACGGCTGCCACACGTGCACCCCGTGCTGCGGCATGGCGCGCGGCGGTTCGAAGCCCTCGCCGTCGAGCAGCACCGTGTCGGCCAGGAACGCCGCCAGCTCCCGCAGGTTGTCGACGCCGCCCTCGACGAGGTAGGCCAGCGCCTGCGTCACGACACCGGCCGGCACGGTCGAGAGCGCCTGCAGCGCGGCGTCCGCGGCGTTCTCCCCGCTGACCACCACGGTCGGCAACCCGCTCGCGAGCACCGCGTCGAGGCCCTCGGGCCAGGCCTGTCGCCCACCGAGCAGCCGCACGACCACGAGGTCGGCCGGGTCGGCTCCGCCGAGCACGGCCGGCACCTCGCTCGCGTCGACCCGGGCGGGGTTCCCCACCCGCCAGCGCCCGGTGCGGTGCGCGGCGAGCAGGTCGGTGTCGGACGTCGAGAGCAGCAGCAGCCGCGGCACGGGATTCCCATCTCGGGGTCGCTCGCCCCGGGGTCGGCAGGCACGACGGCCGCAGTCTCTGGCTCACCGGCTCGCGAGGAGCCGGCTCACAGTGGCGGGACCGCCCCGGGCTCGCACCGGGTTCCTGCCGCGCCGTCGTCGTGCCCCGGACCCTACCGGGCCGGGCTACTGCCTCGGCCTCGTGCCGCGAGCCACGTGAAGTCGGCTGCGGCACCGTCCGGGTGGCGTGCACGCCCGTGGAACGGTGCGACGACCCCTCGAGGCGTCGGCCGACGGGCTCGGTGGCCCCGGCGGGCGTCAGGCGCCGGGCGGCAGCAGCGGCAGGCCGGACGGCGCGCCGTGCTCGACCAGCCGCAGCAGCGCCGCGGTGTCGAGGGCGTCCTCGACGGCGACGGCGAGCGCGTCGACCATGCCCTCGCGGCGGGCGGCGAACCCCGGCCCGGGCGCGGGCACGAAGCGCCGGTCGGCCTGCGCGACGGCGGCCACCAGCCACGCCCGGCGGAACCCGTCGTGCTCGAGGGCGCCGTGCCAGGTGGTGCCCCACACCGACCCGAGCCGCCACCCGTCGAGGAACGGCTCGGCCTCCGCGGCCCGCGGGTCGGCCGCGTCGAGCGAGGTGACGCCGTGGTGGATCTCGTAGGCGGTGACCGGCTCGCCGCGCCACGCCCCCTGCGGCCGGCCCAGGTGCTTGTCGCGGTCGAACCGCACCGTGGTCGGCAGCAGGCCGAGGCCGTCGACCCGGCCGGCGCCCGACTCGATCTCGTCGTCGATGCTCGCGGCCAGCATCTGGTGACCACCGCAGACGCCCAGCACCGGTCGACCGGCAGCGGCGTGCGCGGAGACGGCGGCCGCGATCCCGTTGCGCCGCAACCACTCGAGGTCGCTCACGGTCGACCGGCTGCCCGGCAGCACCACGACGTCGCTCGCCGCGACCACGTCCGGGTCGGCGGTCACGGTCACCGTGACGCCCGGTTCGAGGGCGAGGGCGTCGACGTCGGTGGCGTTCGACACCCGCGGCAGCCGCACCACCGCGACGCTCAGCCGGTCGCCCGCGGCCGGCGCCGCCGCCTCACCCCGCCAGCCGGCGATCGCCAGCGCGTCCTCGGCGTCCGACCACGCACCGGGCAGCCACGGCAGCACGCCCAGCACCGGGCGCCCGGTCACCTGCTCGAGCCGGTCGAGCCCGGGTCGCAGCAACCCGACGTCGCCGCGGAACTTGTTCACCACCCAGCCCGCCACCAGCGCCTGGTCGTCGGCGTCGAGCAGCGCGAGCGTGCCGAACATCGCCGCCAGCACCCCGCCGCGGTCGATGTCACCCACCACGACCGCCGGCATCCGCGCGTGCCGCGCCAGGCCCATGTTCACGTAGTCGCCGGCCCGCAGGTTGACCTCGGCGGGACTGCCCGCGCCCTCGCACACCACGACGTCGAACCGCGACCGCAGCTCGTCGAACGCCGCCCAGGCGGCGGTGGCCAGTGCACGGCGTCCGGTCGCGAACTCGCCCGCCTGCAGCTCGCCCCACGGCTGCCCCATGAGCACCGCGTGGCTGCGGCGGTCGCTGCCGGGCTTGAGCAGCACCGGGTTCATCGCGACCTCGGGCTCGGCGCGCGCCGCCACCGCCTGCAGCCACTGGGCCCGCCCGATCTCGCCGCCGTCCGCCGTGACCATCGAGTTGTTGCTCATGTTCTGCGCCTTGTACGGCGCGACCCGCAGCCCCTGCCGGGCGAACCAGCGGCACAGGCCGGTGGTGACCAGGCTCTTGCCGGCGTCGGACGTCGTGCCGGCGACCAGCAGCGCGCCGGTCACCGGCGGCCGACCGCGAGCGCCACGCCGACGCCGAGCCCTGCGGCGGCGACGTCGACGCCGCCGGCGAGCCGGACGGCGGGGGCCAGGTCGCGCACGC
>NZ_BAAHBM010000110.1:0-9046 GCF_054776675.1 Angustibacter aerolatus | reverse complement strand
GGTGCTGCGCAGCGCCGCGGCCGCGGTGGCCGCGCTGGCCGCCGAGCGCCCGGCGTCCGCGCCGCTGCGGGCGGTCGGGGTCGGCGTGCCCGGCGTGGTGCCACCCGGCAGCGGCTCGGTGCGGCACGCGGTGAACCTCGGCCTCACCGACGAGGTCTTCGACCTCGGGCCGGCGCTGGCCGAGCGGGTCGGTGCCGCCGTCACCGTCGAGAACGACGTGAACGCCGCCGCCCTCGGCGCGGCCCACCAGCTCGGGCTGCCCGACCTGGCGCTGCTCAGCATCGGCACCGGGCTGGCGGCCGGCCTGGTCGGCGACGGCCGGGTGCGCCGCGGATCGCGCGGCGCGGCGGGGGAGGTGGGGCACGTGCCGGTCGATCCGCTCGGGCCGCCCTGCGGCTGCGGGCAGCGCGGCTGTCTCGAGCAGCTCGCCTCGGGCTCGGCCCTCGCCGCGGCCTGGCCGGTGCCCGGCGGACGCAGCCCGGCCGTCGAGCTGTTCGCCGCCGCAGCAGCCGGCGACGAGCGGGCCCGCCGCGTGCGCGACGACTGGAGCGCGGCGGTGGCGGCTGCCGTGCGGCTGCTCGTGCTGACCGCGGACGTCGAGGTCGTGGTGCTCGGCGGCGGCGTGAGCGACGTCGGGCCGCCGCTGCTCGAGGCCGTGTCGGGAGCCCTGGCCGCCCAGGCCACCGGCAGCGCGTTCCTCACCTCGCTCGACCTGCCCCGGCGCGTGGTGCTGCTGCCCGCCGGGTCGACCGCCGCGGCCGTCGGTGCCGCGATCGCCGCCGACCTCGTGGCCGCCGGCCGCGCCTGACCGGAGGAGCACCGTGGAGGTCGTCGTCCTGACCGACGCCGAGCAGCTGGCCGAGCTGGCCACCGACGCCGTCGTGGCGCTGGTGCGCGCGCAGCCGAGCGCGGTGCTCGGCCTGGCCACCGGCTCCAGCCCGCTCGGGGTGTACGCCGGGCTGCGGCTCCGGCACGCCGCGGGGGAGGTCGACCTGTCGCGGGTGCGCGGGTTCCTGCTCGACGAGTACGTCGGCCTGCCGCCCGGCCACCCCGAGCGCTACCGCGAGGTGATCCGCCGCGAGCTCGACGGCCTCGGCCTCGCCGACGACGCCGTGCAGGGACCGGACGGCCTGAGCCACGACCTGCCCGGCGCGTGCGCGGCGTACGAGCGGGCCATCGCGGCGTCCGGAGGGGTCGACCTGCAGCTGCTCGGCATCGGCACCGACGGGCACATCGGCTTCAACGAGCCGGGTTCGTCGCTCGCCTCGCGCACCCGGGTCAAGACGCTCACCGCGCAGACCCGCGCCGACAACGCGCGCTTCTTCGCCGCACCCGACGAGGTGCCGCACCACGTGCTGACGCAGGGCCTCGGCACCATCCGCGAGGCGCGCCACCTGGTGCTGCTGGCCACCGGCGCGGGCAAGGCCGAGGCGGTCGCCCGCACCGTCGAGGGCGCGGTGTCGGCGTCCTGCCCGGCGTCGGTGCTGCAGCTGCACCCGCACGTGTCGGTGCTGCTCGACGAGGCCGCAGCCGCCGGCCTGCAGCACCTGGCCTACTACCGCGAGACGTGGGCCGGCAAGCCCGCGTGGCAGGGCCTCTGAGCCCTTCGGGGCCCGGCCTGGGGGAGGATGGGCGCACCATGACCGCCGGCCCCGTGCACCCCCACCGTCTCGAGGTGCCGTCGTCGGCCGACCCGGACGCCGTCTACGACGCCTTCACCACCTGGACGACGCACCGCGGGCTGACGCTGTACCCGGCGCAGGACGAGGGCGTCGTCGAGGTGGTGAGCGGCAGCAACCTGGTGCTGGCCACGCCGACCGGTTCGGGCAAGTCGCTGGTCGCCGTCGCGGCGCACCTGAGCGCCCTCGCCGCCGGTCGCCGCACGTACTACACGGCGCCGATCAAGGCGCTGGTGAGCGAGAAGTTCTTCGAGCTGGTGCGCACGTTCGGGGCCGAGCGCGTCGGCATGGTCACCGGCGACGCCTCGGTGAACGCCGACGCGCCGATCATCGCCTGCACCGCCGAGATCCTGGCGAACGTCGCGCTGCGCGGGGGCCGCGACGCCGACGTCGGCCAGGCGGTGATGGACGAGTTCCACTACTACGGCGACCACCAGCGCGGCTGGGCCTGGCAGGTGCCGCTCGTCGAGCTGCCGCAGACGCAGTTCGTGCTGATGTCGGCGACGCTCGGCGACACCACCGACCTGCGCGCCGACCTCACCCGCCGCACCGGCCGGCCGACCGCCCTGGTGGCCGGGGCCGAGCGGCCGGTGCCGCTGTCGTACCGCTTCTCGATGGACCCGCTGCACGAGGCGCTGCAGGAGCTGCTCGACGCCCACGAGGCGCCGGTCTACGTGGTGCACCCGACGCAGGCGGCGGCGGCCGAGCGAGCGCAGGCGCTGATGAGCGTCAACGTGTGCAGCCGCGCCGAGAAGGCGGCGATCGCCGAGCTGATCGGCGACTTCCGGTTCACGGCGGGCTTCGGGCGGACGCTGTCGCGGCTGGTGCGGCACGGCATCGGCGTGCACCACGCCGGCATGCTGCCGCGCTACCGCCGGCTCGTGGAGCGCCTGGCGCAGTCGGGGCTGCTGAAGGTGGTGTGCGGCACCGACACCCTCGGCGTCGGCATCAACGTGCCGATCCGCACGGTGCTGCTCGTGGGGCTCACGAAGTACGACGGGCGCAGGGTGCGGCGGCTGAACGCGCGCGAGTTCCACCAGATCTCGGGTCGCGCCGGGCGGGCCGGCTTCGACACCTCCGGCACCGTCGTGGTGCAGGCGCCCGAGCACGTCATCGAGGACCACCGGGCGGTGCTCAAGGCGGGTGACGACCCGAAGAAGCGGCGCAAGGTGGTGCGGCACAAGCCGCCCGAGGGGTTCGTCGGGTGGTCGCAGCAGACGTTCGAGAACCTCGTCGCGGCCGAACCCGAACCGTTGCAGAGCCGCATGATGGTGTCGCACGCCATGCTGCTCAACACCATCAGCCGTCCCGGCGACACCCTCGAGCACCTGCGGCACCTGCTGCGCGAGAACCAGGAGCGGCCGGCCGCGCAGGTGCGCCTGGTGCGCCGGGCCGTGCAGCTCTACCGCGAGCTGCTCGCCGCCGGCGTGGTCGAGCAGCTCGCCGAGCCCGACGAGACCGGACGCCGGGCCCGGTTGACCGTCGACCTGCGGGCCGACTTCGCGCTCGACCGCCCGCTGTCGGCGTTCGCCCTCGCGGTGCTCGACGTCCTCGACCGCGACGCCCCGACGTACCCGCTCGACGTGGTGTCGGTGCTCGAGGCGACGCTCGACGACCCGATGCCGGTGCTGATGGCGCAGCGCAACCGGGCGCGCGGCGAGGCGGTCGAGCAGATGAAGGCCGACGGCCTCGAGTACGAGGAGCGGGTCGAGCTGGTCGACGAGATCGGCTGGCCGCAACCGCTCGCCGACCTGCTGGACGTCACCTTCGAGACCTACCGGGCGGCCCGGCCGTGGCTCGCCGCCACGCCGCCGTCGCCCAAGTCGGTGGTGCGCGACATGGCCGAGCGCGGCCTCACGTTCACCGAGACGGTGTCGCTCTACGGGCTGCAGCGGTCGGAGGGGCTGCTGCTGCGCTACCTGTCCGACGCCGTCCGCGCGCTGCGCCGCACGGTGCCCGACGCCGCCCGCACCGACGAGCTCGACGACCTGACCACCTGGCTGGCCGAGGTCGTGCGGCAGACCGACTCGAGCCTGCTCGACGAGTGGGAGCAGCTGAGCCACCCCGAGGCGGTCGAGGCCGCCGTCGACGCCCGGCCGCTCGACGCCGCGCCCCCGCCGGTCACGGCGAACGCCCGCGCGTTCCGGGTGCTGGTGCGCAACGCGATGTTCCACCGCGTCGAGCTGCTCGCCCGGTACCGCTACGGCGACCTCGGCGAGCTCGACGGCGACGCCGGGTGGACGGCCCAGGCCTGGGCCGACGCGATGCAGCCCTACCGCGACGCGCACGCCGACGTCGGCACCGGGCCGCAGGCCCGCGGCCCGGCGCTGCTGCAGGTCGACGCCGAGACCGACCCCGACGCGTGGCTGGTGCGCCAGGTGCTCGACGACCCGGACGGCGACCACGACTGGGCGATCACGGCCCGCGTCGACCTCGCGGCGTCCGACGCGCTGGGCGAGCCGGCGGTCGAGGTGCTCGAGCTCACCGCCCTGTGAGCGGGCTCACCGGCCGTCCGGGCCTCGCCAGCTTGGCCGTCATACGTAGCACCTTTACACTGGACCTGTGCCCGCCGACGACGCAGGCACGCATCCACACGGCAACGGCGCCGCACCTGAGCACCACTCCAGGAGCTGCCATGAGCATCATCGCCTTCGACACCCTCGAGACCCTGCACAGCACGTACACCGAGCGCGTCAACGAGGCCGTCGAGGTCGACGACCTCGACCTCGTCGACGAGCTGTCCCGCGAGTACGAGCACGAGCTGGCTCGCATCCAGCGCGCGGCCTGAACCGGCTGCGCACCGCAGGACCACCGCACGGGCTCGGACCACTCGGTCCGGGCCCGTCGCCGTGCCCCCGTCCGCCTCGTGGAACCCTGGTGACCGTGATCGACCGGTGAGCGCGCGCGGGCTGGGCCGGTTCGTGGTCGACGTCGAGCCGCTGCGGCACCGGGCGTTCCGGCGGCTGTGGCTGTCGACCGTCGTCACCACGGTGGGCAGCCAGCTGACCGCGGTCGCGGTGCCGAAGCAGGTGTTCGACGACACCGGCTCCTCGGCGTGGGTCGGCGTCAGCGGGGCGGTCGCCCTGGTGCCGCTCGTCGTGTTCGGGCTCTGGGGCGGCAGCATCGCCGACGCCCTCGACCGCCGCACCCTGCTGCTGGTCACGAACGCCGGCATCGCGCTCACCTCGCTCGGCCTGTGGCTGCAGGCGGCCGCCGACTCGCACTCGGTCTGGGGCGTGCTGGTGCTGCTCGCGCTGCAGCAGGCGTGCTTCGGGCTGAACGCGCCGGCGCGCGGCGCCGCCGTCCCGCGCCTCGTGCCCGGCGACCTGCTGACGGCTGCCGCGGCCCTCAGCACCAGCGTCAGCAGCCTCGGGCTCGTGCTGGGCCCGCTGCTCGCCGGCGTGCTCATCCCGGTGGTCGGTCTGCCGACGCTCTACCTCGTCGACACCGTCGGGCTGCTCGTCGCCGTGCTGCTGACCGTCGGTCTGCCCCGGCTGCCACCGCTGGCCCGCGCCGGGGGCGAGGTGCGGTCGCCCGGGCTGCGCTCGGTGCTCGAGGGCGGTCGGTACCTCCTCGTGCAGCGCATCCTGCTGGTCTCGTTCCTGGCCGACGTCGTGGCGATGGTGTTCGGCATGCCGCGCGCGCTGTTCCCCGAGCTGGCCGAGCGATCGTTCGGCGACCCACCCGGCGGTGGCCTGGCGCTCGGCGTGCTCTACGCGGCGATCCCGCTCGGTGCCGGTGTGGCCGGGCTGCTCTCGGGCACCTTCACGCGGGTGCGGCTGCAGGGCCGCGGGGTCGTGCTGGCCGTGGCCGCGTGGGGGCTGGCCGTCGCAGGGTTCGGGCTGGCCGGGCCGCTGTGGCTGGGCGCGGTGTTCCTCGCCCTCGCCGGGGTCGCCGACCTGGTCAGCTCCTCGTTCCGCGGCGCGATCCTGCAGCAGGCCACCACCGACGAGATGCGCGGCCGCATGCAGGGCTTCTTCATCGTGGTGGTCGCCGGCGGTCCCCGGCTGGCCGACCTGCTGCACGGCACGCTGGGCGACCTGCTCGGGCCACGGGTCGCGGTCACCGGCGGCGGTCTGCTGGTGGTCGTCGCCATCGTGCTCGTCGTCAGCCGGTACCCCGACTTCTGGCGCTACCAGGCGCCGGGGCGCGACGACGACGGCCGGTCGGCGGGGGTCGACGCCGCGCCGCGCGGGGACGCCGCCCCTAGGCTGGCGGAGTGACCGACGCCGAGGCCGCCGTCGAGCCCGCCACGACCTCGCAGCCGACGTCGCAGCAGGCGTCGCCGCAGCGCGCGACCCCCCGGGCCGACCCCCGGGTCGAGCCGGTGCTGCACCTCGGCGCGCGCCTCGAGGACCTGCTGAACCACGCGGTCGCGTCGCGGCTCATCCGGCGGCACTGGCGCCCGCGCGTGATCGCGTACACCGGCTACGGCACCGACGGCTGGGTGCGCGTGCTGGCCCGGGTGCTGCTCGCGCCGCCCGAGCTGGTCGACACCGGCGACCTGTCGGTGCGCGGCTGGCGGCACTTCCTGAGCGCCAAGCTGAGCGGCGTCCGCGTCGAGCTCGACCTCGGCGGTCGCCGGCACGTGCTGTCGAGCGGCCGCGGCGGGTACCTCGACGAGGTCGTCGCCGTCGACCTGCCGCCGGGCTGGTCCCAGGGGCGGCTCAGCGTCGAGGGCGGCGACGTGACGACCGTCGACGTGCGCGTGGTCGGGCCGGACGAGCGGGTCGGGCTGGTCAGCGACATCGACGACACGGTGCTGATGACCGCGCTGCCCCGCCCCCTGCTGGCGTTCTGGAACACCTTCGTGCGCCGCGAGGAGTCGCGGCGACCGGTGCCGGGCATGGCCGAGCTCTACCGCACCGTGCTGCAGCACAACCCCGGCGCGTTCGTGGTCTACGTGTCGACCGGCGCCTGGAACCTCGCCCCCGCGCTGCAGCGGTTCCTGCGCCGGCGCGGGTTCCCGCCCGGCCCGCTGCTGCTCACCGACTGGGGCCCGACGCCGGACGGCTGGTTCCGGTCCGGTCCGGAGCACAAGCGGGCGGCGCTGCGGCGGCTCGTCGACGAGCTGCCGCAGCTGCGCTGGGTGCTGGTGGGCGACGACGGGCAGCACGACCCGCAGCTGTACGACGAGATCGTCTGGGCCCGCCCCGAGGACGTGTGCCTGGTCGCCATCCGCCAGCTGGCCGTGAGCGAGCAGGTGCTCACCCACGGCACGCCGGTGCCGCTGCCGGAGGCCCGCCCGCAGCTGCGCTCGGGCCGCGACGTGCCCTGGCTGCGCGCTGCGAACGGCCACTCGCTGGTGCGCGAGCTGCGCAGCTCGGGCCTGCTCGACGGCCCGGTGCTCGGCCCCGACCGCCGCTCACCGAGGCCACGGCACCAGGCCCGGACCCACGGCACCGGGCCCGGACCTGCAGCGCAGGGCCCGGACCGGCGGCGTCAGGCCTAGACCCGCGCGCCGCCGTCGACGTACAGCACCTGGCCGGTGACGAACGAGGCCGCGTCGGAGGCGAAGAAGGCGATGGCGTTCGCGACGTCGTCCGGCTGCCCGACCCGGCGCACCGGCGTCTGCGCGGCCGCCGCCTCCTGGTACTCGGACGGCGACATGCCCACCCGCTCGGCCGTCGCGTCGGTCATCGCGGTCGCGATGAACCCCGGCGCCACCGCGTTCACGGTGACGCCGAACGGGCCGAGCTCGATCGCCAGCGTGCGGGTGAAGCCCTGCACGCCCATCTTGGCCGCGCTGTAGTTCGCCTGGCCGCGGGCCCCGAGGGCGTTCACGCTCGACAGGTTCACGATGCGCCCGCTGCGCTGCGGCACCAGGTGCCGCTGCGCCGCACGGCTCATGAGGAAGGCGCCCCGCAGGTGCACGCCGAGCACGACGTCCCAGTCGGTCTCGCTCATCTTGAACAGCAGGTTGTCGCGGGTCACCCCGGCGTTGTTCACCAGCACGTCGAGGCGGCCCAGCTCGCCGACCACCCGCTCGACGGCGGCGTCGGCCGACGCGGCGTCCGCCACGTCGCAGCCGATGCCGATCGCGCCGCCGCCGATCGCCGCGGCCGTCGCCTGGGCCACCTGCTCGTCGAGGGCGTCGACGGCCACCCGCGCCCCGTCGGCCTGCAGGCGGCGCGCGGTCGCCTCGCCGATGCCGCGGGCGCCGCCGGTGACGAGGGCCACCCGTCCGTCGAGTCCTGGCACGTCGTGCTCCTGTCGTGTCGGTCGTGCGCGTGCACGTCTGCGCGTCTGTGCGTCTGTGCGTCTGATCGAGTGCACCCGGTCAGGGGCCGCCCCGGATGCTGCCACCCACCGGCCCACCCCGCCCGGCGTCGGGGTCGCCGTCGGGGTCTGCACGCAGCAGCGGCCCGGCCGCGGCCCCGACCGCGGCGCCGACGGCGGCGTGCCCCAGCACCCGCGGGCCGCCCGCACCCCCGTCGACCCGGAAGGCCCGCGCGGGGACGTGCGGTAGCGCGGCCAGCTGCCTGCCCAGGGTCGACACCTGCGGCGGCAGCGGCACGTCGCGGTACACCGCGTCCGTCAGCTCCCGTGCGTCGGCGCGGACCCGGTCCGGCTGCCGGACGTCGCGCGCCACCTCGTACAGGCCGTGCGTGAGCTCGGACGCCTCGAGGCTCGCGGGGGTGTGCACCTGCACCTCGACCAGCCGCCCGGTCTGCCGGTCGAGCAGCGCGAGGTTCAGGCCCTTGTAGGCGCCGCGGTCGCGCCGGCTCCACGCGGTGTGCTCACCCGCGAGCTCGAGGTCGCGCTCGCGCAGCAGCTCGACGACCCGGCGGACGTCGGCGGCGTAGGCCGCCTCGTCGGCGACCACCGTGTAGCGCACGGTGTCGTTCACCGTGGCCAGCGACTCGGCCGGCGGCCGAGGTCGCGCAGGGGTGCCGCGGCGATCCGCCGGGGCGGCCAGGTCGGCGACCTTGCGCGAGAGCGACCCCAGGTCCTTGCGGGCGGTCTCGAGCCGGCGGACCTCGAGGCCGTGCTCGGCCAGCGAGGCGATCCGCGGGGTGGTGGACCGCTCGGCCCAGGCCGCGTCGCGGTGCAGCGACCCGGCGGTCAGCCGTTCGCTCACACCCGTCCGCAGCGGCACGTCGTGACGTGGCAGCACGTCGCGCAGCCGCAGACCGGTGCGACCGGTTCGGCCGGCCGCGTCGAGCAGGGCCCGGCGCGGTGGCACCGTCGCGGCGGTCTCGGCGGTCGCGGCAGCGGAGTCTCGTGCGCCCCTCGCCAGAGCCCGCCCGGCACCACCTCCGGCCGCGCGCTCGGCCCCGCGCGCGGCCCCGCGCTCGGTCCCGTGCTCGGCCGTGCGTGCGTCGCGTCGGTCGCGTCGGTCGCGAGCACCAGGCACAGGTCGGGCT
>NZ_BAAHBM010000109.1:0-9134 GCF_054776675.1 Angustibacter aerolatus | reverse complement strand
GTCCCGTCGCCGTCTCGGCGTACCCGAGCACCAGCGCCGTGGTGGCGGCGTGCCGGGCGCGTTCTGCGGCCCGCGGGCCGGCAGCGGCCGGCACGCTGGTGCTCGGGTACGCCGAGACGGCGACGGGACTCGGGCACGCGGTGGCGACCGCGCTGGGGGCGACGGTGCTGCACTCGACCCGCCGGGCCGTGCCGGGCGCGGCCTCCGGGCCGGGCTTCGAGGAGGAGCACAGCCACGCCACCTCGCACCTGCTGCTGCCCGCCGACCCGGCGCTGCTGCACGGGTCGGGCCCGCTGGTGCTCGTCGACGACGAGCTGTCGACCGGCCGCACGGTGCGCAACACGCTCACCGCGCTGCACGCCGTGGCGCCCCGCCCTCGCTACGTCGTCGCCGCGCTGGTCGACGTGCGCGCGCCGAACGACACGGCGCTGCTCGACGACCTGGCCGCCGAGCTGGGTGTGCCCGTCGACGTGGTGTCGCTCGCCCGCGGCACCGTGACCCTTCCCGGCGGCGACGGGCTGCTCGCCCGCGCCGCCGACCTGGTCGCGCAGGTGGAGGCCGCCGGCTCGCCGCGCGGTGCGGGTACGGCTGGCGGTGCCGCGGGCGGGGGGCCGGGACGGCCGAGCGGTGATGTCTCCGGGCGGGTGCACCTGCACGGGGCGTGCGGCTGGCCGGACGGGCAACCGGAGTCCGGCCGGCACGGGCTCGACGCCGCCGGAGCGGCCGGTCTGCAGGCGGCCGCCCGGGCCGTCGGCGAGCGGCTCGGCACGCTGCTCGCGCCGCTCTTCGAGCCCGCCGTCGAGCCCGCGTCCGGGTTCGCGGCAGGTGCGGGGTCGGCTGGATCGACGGGGTCGGCGGGATCGACGGGGTCGGCGGGGGTCCTGGAGGTGCTGGTGCTCGGTACCGAGGAGCTGATGCACGCCCCGCTGCTGGTCGCCGAGGCGCTGCAGCAGGCGCTGCCGCAGGTGCGGGTGCGCTCGTCGACGACCACCCGCTCGCCGGTGCTCGCCCTCGACGAGCCCGGGTACGCCGTGCGGTCGGTGCTGCGCTTCCCGTCGCCGGAACCCGACCCCGTGGCGCCCGAGCGGTTCGCCTACAACGTGCGCCTGGCCGACGGCGGCTGGGCGGCCGCCGTCGTCGTCACGGACCAGCCCGCCGACACCCCCGCGCTGCACGCTCCTGGCGGCCTGCTCGACCAGCTGGGCGAGCACGCCGCGGCGGTGCACCTGATCACCCTGCCGACCGCCGGGCCGACCGCCGGGCCGACCGCCGGGCCGAGTGCCGAGCCGGGTGCGGCGTCCGGCGCGGGCGGGGCGCTGCCCGAACCGCTGCGCGGCCCGGCGTTCGGCTCGTTCGCGGCCGAGGAGGTGGGTTGGCTGCTGCGCGACCTGTCGGGCGTCGACCTCGAGGCGCCGGTCGAGGAGCGCGAGGAGGCGATCCAGGCGGGCGGCGCGCACTACGCCGAGTCGCTGCCGGTCGAGTACCAGCCGACCGAGCAGTACCAGCAGCTGTTCCACGAGGTGCTCGCCGAGTCGGCGGGCCGGCTGGCGCAGGCCGTGGGGGTGGTGACCGAGCTGGTGCTGCAGGAGCGCGGACCGGACGCGGTGCTGGTGTCGCTGGCCCGCGCGGGAACGCCCGTCGGGGTGCTGATGCGGCGCTGGGCCCAGCAGGCGCACGGCCTCGACCTGCCGCACCTGGCCGTCTCGATCGTGCGCGGGCGCGGCATCGACACCGTCGCGCTGCGCTGGCTCGCCGCCCGGTTCCGCCCGCGCGACGTGGTGTACGTCGACGGGTGGACCGGCAAGGGCGCCATCGCGCGCGAGCTCGCCGCGGCCGTGGCGTCGGCGAACACGACGCTCGGCCTGCACGACGGCGAGGGGTTCGACGCCGAGCTCGCCGTGCTGGCCGACCCCGGCTCGTGCGTGCGCCTCTACGGCACCCGCGCCGACTACCTCATCGCCTCGGCCTGCCTGAACAGCACGGTCTCGGGGCTGGTGAGCCGCACCGTGCTGAACGACCTGATCGGGCCGGACGACTTCCACGGCGCGAAGTTCTACTCGGAGCTGGCCGGCTCCGACGTCTCGAACGCGTTCCTCGACGCCGTCTCGGCCCGCTTCGACGACGTGCGCGAGGCCGTGGCGCAGACGGTGTGCGAGCGGACGGCGCAGCCGCCGGCACCGCCGACGTGGGCGGGGTGGGCGGCCGTCGAGGGGATCAGCGAGGAGTACGGCATCGGCGACGTCAACCTGGTGAAGCCGGGCGTCGGCGAGACCACCCGCGTGCTGCTGCGCCGGGTGCCGTGGCTGGTGCTCGCCCACCCCGACGCGGCGGCGGAGCTGGGGCACGTGCGGCTGCTCGCGGCGCAGCGCGGGGTCGAGGTGCGCGAGGTGCCCGGGCTGGCATACAGCTGCGTGGGGCTGATCCACCCGCGGTTCACCCGGGGCGCCACCGGTGCCGACGGGCTGGCGGCGACGTGAGCGACGTGAACGACGTGCGCGACGGCACCGCGGGGCGAGCGGAGCGGGTGGCGCGGCGGGGGAGCGGGCCGGTGCTGGTGGCGACCGACCTCGACCGCACGCTGATCTACTCCCGGGCGGCGATGCGGGGCGCGGGCGTCGACCCGCCGACCGTGCCCGGCGACGAGGAGCTGCACTGCGTCGAGCACTACCTCGGTGAACCGCTGTCGTACGTGACGACGCGCGCCGCGGACGGCCTGCGGGCGCTCGCGGCGAGCGCGCTCGTGCTGCCGACGACGACGCGCACGGTCGAGCAGCTCGCGCGGGTGCTGCTGCCGGGGGCGACGAGCGGTTGGGCGGTCGCGGCCAACGGCGGGGTGCTGCTGGTCGACAGCGAGCGCGACGGCGACTGGGACCGCGCCGTCGAGCGTGCCCTGCGCGCCGGCGGGGCGTCGCTGGCCGAGGTGCAGCGGCACCTGGAGGGCGTGCTCGACCCGGCGTGGACGTCGTCGCTGCGGTCGGCGCAGGACCTCTTCGCCTACGCGGTGGTCGACCGGCCGGCGCTGCCGCACGGCCTGGTCGACGACCTCACCGGCTGGGCGGCGGGGCGCGGCTGGGTGACCTCGCTGCAGGGCCGCAAGCTCTACCTGGTGCCGCGGGCCCTCACCAAGCACGCCGCGGTCGCCGAGGTCGCTCGGCGCCGCGACGTGCCGCTGGTGCTCTCGGCCGGCGACTCGCTGCTCGACGCCGAGCTGCTCGAGCACGCCGACGCCGCGGTGCGCCCGGCGCACGGCGAGCTGCACCAGACCGGGTGGGTGCGCCCGCACGTCACCGTGACCGCGGCCGCCGGTGCGCGCGGTGGCGAGCAGGTCGTCGACTGGCTGCTCGACCGGGTGCGGCGGGCGACCGGCGACGGGCCGGTGGCGCCGGGTGCGTGGACGGCGGCGGTCGGCCTGGGATGATCGCGGCGATGCCCGCGCACCCCACGCCTCCCACCGGTCCCGCCGCCACCGACGACGTCGACGTCGAGCTGCCGCTCGACGTGCCCGTGGCGGTGGTGATGCCGGTGCTGAACGAGGAGCAGCACCTCGAGGAGGCGGTGCGGGCGGTGCTCGAGCAGCGGTACCCCGGCCCGGTGCGGGTGGCGCTGGCGCTGGGCCCGAGCACCGACGGCACCGACGAGGTGGCGCGCCGGCTGGCCGACGCCGACTCCCGGGTGCTGCTCGTGGCCAACCCGAGCGGCCGCACCCCCGAGGCGCTGAACGCCGCGATCGCGGCCACCGACGAGCCGGTGGTGGTGCGGGTCGACGGCCACAGCGTGCTCGACCCCGACTACGTGCAGACGGCGGTCGGCCTGCTGCGGCGCACCGGGGCCGCCAACGTCGGCGGGATCATGGACGCCGAGGGCGGCACCGACTGGGAGCGCGCGGTCGCCGCTGCGATGACGTCGAAGCTGGGCGTCGGCGGGGCGGCGTTCCACGTCGGCGGCACCGAGGGCGCGGCGCCCACCGTGTACCTCGGGGTGTTCCGGCGAGCCTGGCTGCGGCGGGTCGGCGGGTACGACCCGCAGTTCGTGCGGGCGCAGGACTGGGAGATGAACCACCGCATCCGCGAGCTCGGCGGGCTGGTCTGGTTCTCGCCCGCGCTGCGGGTGTCGTACCGCCCGCGCAGCACGCTGCGGGCGCTGGCCCGGCAGTACCACGACTACGGCCGCTGGCGCCGGGTGGTGTCGCGCACCCACCCGGGCACCATCTCGCTGCGCTACCTCGCGCCGCCGGTGACGCTCGCCGGCGTCGTGGTCGGCACCGCCGCGGGCGTGGCCGGGCTGGCCACCGCGACACCCGTGCTGTGCCTCGGCTTCGTGCTGCCGGCCGGGTACGCGGGCGTGGTCGCGCTCGGCACGGTGCTGGCCGGGCGGGGACAGCCGCCGGCGGTGGTGGCGCGGCTGCCGCTGGTGCTGCCGACCATGCACCTGTCGTGGGGGTGGGGCTTCGTCACCAGCCCGGCGTCGATCGTGCCGCGGCAGCTGCGCGAGGCCGCCGAGGCCGCCGACGAGGACGCCTGAGTCAGGCCTCGAACGAGCTGGCGAGCGGGAAGTACCGCTCGAGGAAGTCGTGGGCGAGGGCGTGCGCCCGGCCGTGCTCGGCGGCGTCGATCTCGTTGAGGCAGAACATGTCCGCGTCGCGGTGCCGCAGCAGGCGCTGCAGCTTCAGCGGAGCTCGGCGCTCGGCGATGTCGCAGTAGCGGTACGACATGTGGCCCGGCACGGCGCGGCCGGTGGCGTAGCCGTAGTAGTGCGACAGCGACGCCGCGACCGAGGCGTCCTCGGGGCTGCGGAACTGCGCGTCGGCGGTGCGGGCCAGCACGTCCGCGAAGCGCCGCTCGAGGTCGAGCAGCACGCTGCGCCGCTGCGGGTAGGCGACGTGCTGGAACTTCTGGGTGACCGTGCGGTCGAACGCCTTCTCCATGATCGACCGGGTGGCCTTCGCCGCGCTCACCACGGGCAGGTCGAGCGGCGACGCCGACGCCAGGTCGATCGTCGACGGCGTGAGGAAGAACTTGGCCAGCCCGTTGCCGTGGAAGAACAGCTCGGGGGCCACCGGCCGGCCGAAGAAGAAGTCGTCGTTCAGGTAGAGGTAGTGCTCGGCGAGGCCGTCGATGTGGTGCAGCCGCGACTCGATGGCGTGCGAGTTGAAGGTGGGCAGCCGGCCGGCGTCACCGAACAGCTCGCGGTGGTCGACGACCCGCAGCTTCGGGTGGTCGGTGCGCAGCCAGCCCGGCACCTGCCCGTCGGTGACGACGTACACGTGGCGCACCCAGTCGGCGTGCATCTCCAGCGAGCGCAGCGAGTACCGCAGCTCGTCGTGCGAGGAGAAGCGCGAGGCGTTGGCCGCGAGCGGGTGGTAGGCGGCGTGGTCGGCCGCGGCCCAGGCGGCCTCCTTGCGCGCCGCCCAGGCGTCGTCGTCGCCGTCGACCCAGGTGTAGACGACGTCGATCGGGAACTGCACGTCGAGCAGGTGCGGGCGCAGCAGCCCCTCGTAGGTGCGCACGCGGCGGCCGTCGACCTCGGCGCCGACCGGTCGCTGCTGCTCGGGCGTGAGGTAGGCGGCCCAGCGGTTCGGGCGCGGTGCGGTGCCGGTGCCGGGCGGGTGCGGGCCGGCGCCGGTCTGCACCGGCCACACCTCGAGGTCGCAGCCCAGCTCGGGGCCGGCCAGCAGCGTGCCGTCGCCGGGGTCGGTGCCCTGCGCGCGCAGCGGCCGGAAGACCCGCAGCACGGCGGGCACGCCGAGGCGCTGCTGCACCTGGGCGACGGGCACGGCTCGGCCCAGCCGGTCGCCCTCGACGGGGCTGGCGTAGACCGCCCGGCCGGCCAGCTCGCGGGCCAGCGCGGCGTGCGCGCGCTCGCCGTCGGCGGCACCCATCACCACGACGACCCGTGGGCGCGCGGTGCCCGCCTCGAGCACGGCGTACGGGACGTCGTCCGCCTCGAGGGCGCTCACGACCAGGTCGAGCGAGTCGGCGAGCGCACGCTGCGCGCTGAAGGTGGTGGTGGTGACGGCCAGCACCGGTCCGGTCGGGCCGAGCGCCGCGGTCGCCTCCTCGACGACGTCGCGCCGCTGCCCGCGGCCCCGCAGCCCGGTGACCGAGCGGGCGAGCCGCCGCTGCGCCGCCGTCTCGCCGTGCCACAGCGTCGAGGCCGAGGCGAGCAGCGACACGGGCGCCCGGCCGGCCAGGCGTCGCGCTGCGCGCATCACGCCTCCGCCCATGGCTCGCTCCTCGGCCGTCCCCAGTGTGCCGTCGTGCCGGGTCAGCATACCGAGCGTCGTGGCCCGGTCACGGGTTCGCGGGTGCCCCGGACGCGCGTCGTGCGGCGATGGCCCGCTCGAGGTCCTCGGCGAAGTCCACCTCCACGGCGTAGAGGTCGCTGATGTCGACCGGCGTCACCTGCAGCCCGTCGTGCTCGATCGCCAGCTCGATGCCGCGCTCGAAGTAGTCCTGCTCGGCGCACTCCTCGAGCCGGCGCACCAGGGCCGGCCGGTCGGACGCCGACACCAGGTTGATGCCCACCGACTCGCCGAGCGCGGCGTCGACGGGCACCTGCTTCGACAGCGCCAGCACGTGACCGGCGTCGTCGACGGTGTACTTGACCTCCTCCTCGGCGGTCGTGGCGGTGTTCACCGCGATCGCCGAGCGGTCGCTCTCGAGGAACGGCAGCAGCCGGCGCAGCACCTCGGCGTCGAACACCACGTCGCCGTTCATCCACAGCACCGGACCGGGCATGCCGGCGCGCAGGGCCTTCAGCAGGCTCTTGCTGGTGTTGGTCTGGTCGTAGCTCTCGTTGTAGGCGAAGAGCGCGTCGGGCACGGCCTCCATGAGCAGCTCGTGCTTGAAGCCCACGACCACGACCAGGCGGGCGGCCTCGCCCAGCACCTCGCGGACGTTGTCGAGCTGCTGGGCGATGATCGTGCGCCCGTCGTCGAGGGGGGTGAGCGGCTTCGGTGCCGGCCGCCCGAGCCGGGTGCCCATGCCCGCCGCCAGGATCGTGACCTGCACGGGGGTGACAGCTGGCATCGGGGCTCCTCGGGTGGGCGGGCGGGCTGGTCGAGGCTACCGAACGCCGGACGGCGGGCCTGGTCGGACGCCGTCACCCGGCTGACCTAGGGTGTGCCCCGGTGCAGGGCCCCTGCGCCGGCGAGCGACGACACGACGACCGGGACGGAGCGTGGGCATGGGCCTGGCCGCTCGGCTGCGCGCCGTCGTCGAGACCCGCAAGATCCTGTGGCTGCTGGTGCGGCGCGACCTGAAGGTGCGCTACGCCAGCTCGGCCCTCGGGTACGTGTGGACGGTGCTCGACCCGCTGCTGATGACCCTCATCTACTTCTTCGTGTTCTCGGTCATCTTCAAGCGCGGCCAGAACAGCCCGGAGAGCCCGTACATCGTGTTCCTGGCGTTCGGGCAGCTGGCCTGGGGCTGGTTCAGCGGCGCGGTGAACGACAGCTGCCGCGCGCTGGTGTCGGAGAAGAAGCTGGTGCGCTCGACCCGGCTGCCGCGCGAGATCTGGGTGCTGAAGGTCGTCGGCTCCAAGGGCATCGAGTACGTGCTGTCGCTGCCGGTGATCGTGCTGTTCCTGGTGACCAGCCAGACGGCCCCCTCGTGGCGGCACCTGCTGTTCTTCCCGCTGGGCCTGCTCATCCAGTCGGTGCTGCTGGTGGGCCTCGGGCTGATGCTCTCGGCCGTGACCGTGCTGGTGACCGACCTGGCCCGCGTCGTCCGCATCGTGCTGCGCATGCTGTTCTACGCGACGCCGATCCTGTACTCGATCCAGAGCCTCGACGGCCGGCCGAACCTGCAGCGGCTCTTCGACCTCAATCCGATGACCGGCATCCTCGACCTCTACCGCGCCTCGGTGTACCCCGACCAGATGGCGGGTGCGGGCACCGTGGCGCTGTCGGCCGGCATCAGCGTCGCGATCCTGTTCCTCGGCAGCTGGGTGTTCCGGCGGCTCGAGAGCCCGGTGCTGAAGGAGCTGTGACGTGAGCGCTGCGAGCGGTGCCGGCACGCGGCCGGTCGTCGGCCCGGTCATCGAGACCGTCGGCCTGGGCATCCGGTTCGGTCGCAACCGGCGGCAGCGGCTGTCGATGCGCGAGATGCTCTTCCAGCGCCGCACCAGCACCCCGAAGGGCTCGTTCTGGGCGCTGCGCGACGTGTCGCTCTCGGTGCAGCAGGGCGAGGCGGTGGGTCTGGTCGGCGCGAACGGCCAGGGCAAGAGCACGCTGCTGCGGCTCATCGCCGGCGTGCTGCTGCCCGACGAGGGCACCGTCGCGGTGCGCGGCGGCGTCGCGCCCCTCATCGAGCTGACCGGCGGGTTCGTCGGCGACCTCACGGCCCGCGACAACATCTGGCTGACCGCCGGGCTGCACGGCCTGTCGAACCAGCAGATCGAGGAGCGCTTCGACGAGATCGTCGACTTCGCCGAGATCGGCGACTTCCTCGACACCCCGTTCCGGCACTTCTCCAGCGGCATGCAGGTGCGGCTCGGCTTCTCGGTGATCACGACGCTCGACGAGCCGGTGGTGCTGGTCGACGAGGTGCTCGCCGTGGGCGACAAGCGCTTCCGCGAGAAGTGCTACCAGCGCATGGAGGAGCTCGTGAGCGGCGGTCGCACGCTGTTCCTGGTGTCGCACAGCGAGGGCGACCTCAAGCGGTTCTGCACCCGCGGGGTGTACCTGTCAGAGGGCACCGTGCGCGAGGACGGCACGGTCGCCGACGCCATCGACGCCTACAACCGCGACCAGGGCCGGAAGTGACCCGCCGGTGAGCCCGCGGCCGGGCGACGGCGCCGTCGTGGCGGCGGTGGTCGACCCGGCCGATCCCGGTGCGGCGCCCGACCTGGCCGACGAGGTCGTGCAGCGGGCGGTCGCCGAGGCCGGGACGTCGGCCGGCGTGCTGACCGCCCCCACCCGGGCCGCCCTGCTGGGCCGCCTCGCCGAGGTGGCCGCCGTGCCAGCCGACGCGACGGACGTCGGCCGGCTGGTGCTCGTCGACGGCGGCGTCGTCTGCTCCCCGACGCTGCTCGGTGACCTGGTGGCCGGCCCGCGCCCGCTCGACCACGCCGGCCTCGTGCAGCGCGACGGCCGCGACCGGGTCGTCGGCGTGCCGCTCCCTGCACGCGCCCGC
>NZ_BAAHBM010000108.1:0-9346 GCF_054776675.1 Angustibacter aerolatus | reverse complement strand
GGCGCAGCCCCACCCCGACCCCGCGGACCGAGCTGGCGTCGGCGGCGCCCGGATCAGGGGCGGTGGGCCCGCACGTGCAGCTGGGTGGCGAGCGCCGCGAGACCCGGGTGGTCGGGGTGGGCGCCGACCGCCCGCTCGAGGGCGAGCGGCGCGCTGCGCACCTCCTCGCCGTCGACGAGCGCCTCGGGCACCAGGTCGCTGAACAGGCGGACCCCGTGCAGGTCGCGCGGTGCGAGGCCGGCGGCCGTGAGCAGCTGCACGACGGACGCGGCGTCGAACCGGCGCGGCAGCGGGTCGGCGGCGCCCCAGCGGCCATCCGGGTCCTCGAGGGCGCGCGACGCCTCCGCGAAGCGACCGGCGAGGGCCCGGGCGACGACGACCGCGGATCGCTGCGCCACCAGCACGCTGGCCGCACCGCCCGGCCGCAGCAGCCGGGCGACGGCCGACAGCGCCGCCGCCGGGTCGTCGACGTACTCGAGCACCCCCTGGCGGCCGACGAGGTCGACGGTGCCGGGCGCGGCGACGTCGTCGCGCTGCCCGGCGTCGGCCTGGACACCGTGCACGCGCTCGGCGGCGCCGACCTCGGCGGCGCGACGCTGCAGGGCGGCGAGGGCGTCGGGGCTGGGGTCGACGACGGTGACGTCGTGCCCGAGCCCGGCCAGCGCGACGGCGAGGCCGCCGGTGCCGCCGCCGACGTCGACCACGGCGAGCGGCTGACCCGCCTGACCCGGCTGTGCGGACAGGTCGGCGACCATGCGCTGGACGGCCTCCCAGACCACGGCCGTGCGGGGTGCGCCGGCCAGGTCGCCGCGGCGCGGTCGCCGCCCCTGCGGCTGCTCGTCTGCCACGCCGTCGCCTCCACGAGCCGGGGCACCCGGGGGTGCCGAGGACGCGCACCGGGTCGTCGCGCCGCGATGGACCACCCTAGGGCGTGCCGGAGGGGCACCGGCGCGCCCGGCGAGGTCGTGGTCGCCGACGAGGTCACCCGGGCGATCCCTGCGACCGGTGCCACAGGCGCCGCGCCACCTGCATGGCGTCGCGCTCGCGAGCCTCCTTGGCCAGGTGCGCGGCGGCCTTCGCGGTGTCCTCGCCGGCCGGCCGCACGTCGGCGTACGGCGACTGCCGGAACCCGCTGGCGTGCACCAGCACCCGTCGGTGCCCGAGGCCGCCGCCCATGCCGCCGGCGCGTCCGCCGCCGTCGTCCCCGCTGCCCTGCCCCGGCACCGCCTGCTGGGGGTCGAGCTTGACGAAGAACGGGCGCGGCGACCGGCTGGCGGCCGCTCCCTCGGTGGCCTGCGCGGTGTAGCCGGCCTGCTCCACGGCACGCTCGTCGGCCGCGGCGATCGCGTCGCGCACGCCGTCGAGACCGCCGTCGGTCCACGCCTCCCACAGCGGCGGCAGCTCCCACGCACCGGTCGCGCGCAGCGACACCCCGCGCGGGCCGGTGCGGCGCAGCACCCCCCGCACGACGAGCATCCAGGAGTGGAACACCGTGCCCGCGTACGGGCCCTGGACGTCCTCGAAGAAGGTGGCGTCGACCGGCCCGGTCGCGTCGTCGAGGGTCAGGAACACCACCCGGCGGCCCGAGCGGATCGGCGGGGTCTGCGTCGCGACCTTCACGCCGGCCACCAGCAGCTCCGACCCCCCGCGGCGGCGCAGCAGGTCGCGGCTGCGGGTGATGCCGAGCGCGTCGAGCATCGGCGCGTACAGGTCGAGCACGTGCGCGCTGGCGTCGAGCCCGAGCACCTCGAGCTCGGCGCGCACCCGCTCGACGCCGGTCATCTCCGGCAGCCCGCTGGGCCGCGTGGTGTCGGGTGCGTCACCGAGGTCGAGCGCCAGCTGCACCGGCTGCTCGGCCGCCGGCACCACCTCGCGCGGCGCCTGCGACTGGGCAGCAGCCAGCACCCGCACGTCGTCGGTGCCGTCGGTGCCGCCGGTGCCGTCGAGGCCGTCGAAGAGGTCGGGCCCCACCGCGTCGTCCGGACCACCAGGACCGCCCGCACGACCGCCCCCGGTCCCGCCCGGGCCGGACCGGGGCTGCCAGTCGAGCGGGTCGGGCGGTGCCGGCCGGCCGGACCGGCGACCCGGCGCGGACGCCGGCACCGGCGTCGTCGCCCGGCCCCGCCCCCGGCGTGCGGCACCCCGGCCGCCGCGCTGGTCGGCGCGGTCGGTCGCCCTGGTCCAGCGGTCGAGCTCGGCGACCTGCAGCAGCAGGTCGCGTCGGGTCACCTGGCCGCGGCGTCGCACCGGCAGCCGACCGGCCAGACCGCCGAGCCCGTACAGGCTGTCGAACGCCCCCGCCACGACCAGCCGCTCGACGACCGGTCGGCTCACCCGGGCCCGGTGCCAGAAGTCGGCCAGCGAGGCGTACGGCCGCCCGGCCACCACCCGCTCCACCTCCGCCGCGCTCATGCCCTTCACGTCGGCCAGCGACAACCGGATGCCGTAGGCGCGGCCGTCGGGCAGGTCGGGGTGCGGCCGCGGGCGCGGGCCGTCGTCCGGCCGGTCGGGGCCGGCGTCGAGCTGGTCGAGCACCGCGGGCGGCGGCTCGTCCCACGGCGCGACCCGCTCGACCCGGTAGCTGCCGTCGGAGGCGTTGACGTCGAGGCCGAGCACGGCGATGCCCAGGCTGCGGGCGTCGTCGAGGATCAACCGCTTGGGGTACATGCCGGGGTCGTGGGTGAGCACCCCGGCGAGGAACGCCGCCGGGTGGTGCGTCTTCAGCCAGGCCGACTGGTAGGTGGGCAGGGCGAACGCGGCGGCGTGCGCCTTGCAGAAGCCGAACGAGGCGAACGCCTTGAGCACCTCCCAGATGCGGTCGACGTCGGCCGGCGCGTACCCGGCCCGCAGCGCCAGCGGTCGCCACCACGCCTCGACCTCGAGCTGCCCGGCCGGGGAGCCCATGGCGCGGCGCACCTCGTCGGCCTCCGGCAGCTCGACGCCTGCGGTCGCCTTGACGATGTGCAGCACCTGCTCGTGGAAGACGACGACGCCGGACGTCTCCTCGAGGGTGAACTTCAGCTTCGGGTGGAGGTACTGCGGCTCGCGCCAGCGCTGCCGCGCCTCGAGGAACGGCGTCACCATGTCGGACTTCACCGGCCCCGGCCGGAACAGCGAGATGTCGATGATGATGTCGTTGAACGTCTCCGGCCCGAACTTGCCGACGAGCTCGCGCTGGCCGGGTGACTCGATCTGGAAGCAGCCGAGGGTGTGGGCCGTCCGGATCAGCCGGAACGTCGCCGGGTCGTCGAGCGGCACCTGCTCGCGGTCGTCGAGGTCGACCTGCACCTCGTCGACCCGGGCGACCTCCTCGACGGCGTACGCCATCGCCGACTGCATCCGGATGCCGAGCACGTCGAGCTTCAGCAGGCCCATCGCCTCGACGTCGTCCTTGTCGAGCTGGCTCATCGGGAACCCCAGCCAGCTGGCCTCGACCGGGGTGCGGTCGAGCAGCGTGGTGTCGGACAGCACCACGCCGCACGGGTGCAGCGCGACGTGCCGGGGCAGCGCGTCGAGCCGCTCGACGTGGTCGAAGAACATCGCCAGCCGGTCGTGGCCGAGACCGCTCGCGCGCAGCTCGGGCAGCTCGGCCACCGCGTCGCGCGCGTTGCGGGCCCGGATGTGCGGGAACGCCTTCGCGATGGCGTCGACCTCGGCCGGCGGCATGCCCAGCGCCGCGCCGACGTCGCGCACGGCGTGCCGCACCCGGTAGGTGTCCATCATCGACACGCAGGTGACCCGCTCGCCACCGAAGCGCTCGAGCACCCGCTCGTAGACCTCGGTGCGCCGGGCGGACTCGACGTCGACGTCGATGTCGGGCAGCTGGGCGCGCAGCGGCGAGCAGAACCGCTCCATGAGCAGGCCGTGCTCGATCGGCTCGATGCCGCTGATGCCCAGCAGGTGGTTGACCAGGCTGCCGGCACCCGACCCCCGGGCCGCGACCCGCACCCCCATGTCGCGGATCAGGTCGCACACCTGGGCGACGGTGAGGAAGTACGTCGGGTAGCCGAGCTGGCGCACGTAGTCGAGCTCGACGTCGAGCCGGTCGCGCACCTGGGTCAGCCGGGCGTCGCTCGCGCCGGCGTAGCGCGACCCGATCGCCGCGGTGCACCGCTCGCGCAGCACCTGCATCGGGTCGTCACCCGGGCGCAGGTCGAGCACCGACGGCTCGGGCAGGTGCACCGACCCCAGCCCGAGGTCGCGCGCCGGGTCGAGCTCGCAGCGAGCGGCCAGCGCGGCGGTGTCGGCCAGCAGCCGCGCGGCCTCCTCGGTGGCGACCTGCCGTCCCCCGCCGAGGCCGGCCGCGACGTCGGCGGCGGTGCGGGCCATCGCGGCACCGGACCGCAGGTGCCCCTGGGCGGTCACCCGGTCGAGGTGCCGCTCGTCGAGCGCCACCAGCCGCCGGGCGGCGTCGAGCACGTCGACGGTCGTCGCACCGGACGGGTCGGCGTACCGGACGGCGTTCGTGAGCACCGCGGGCACGCCGCACTCGCGGGCGAGGGCGAGCATCCGGGCGGCGTGGTCGACGCCGAGCGGTCCGCCGGGCGGGGCGTGGTGGCAGACCACCTCGACGAACAGCGCCCCCGCCGGCAGCACCTCCTGCCAGCGCCGCAGCACCGCCCGCGCCAGGTCGGGACGGCGGGCCAGCACCGCCCGGCCGACCTCCGACGAGGGCCCGAGCAGCACGGCGAGGGACGGCGCGGTCGCAGGATCGACAAGCCTCGACGGACCCGACGGACCCGACGCGTCGAGGAGCGCCTCACCAGGTGCGGCACCGAGGTCACCGACCGTCGCACCGGTCCCGGCGCCCCACGCGAACCGGGCGACGGCGCTCAGGTCGGTGACCGGCGCCCCCCGGCCACCGCCGAGGTGGTTGCTGCCGAGGTGCGCGTTCGACACCAGCCGGCACAGCGCCGCCCACCCGGCGCCCTCCCGCGGCGCGGCCCCGTCGGTGCCACCGGGGCCGACCGAGCCGAGCGCGAGCACGGTGACCCGCGGATGGCGCAGGTCGACCGGGGCGCCGCCCCGGGCCGGGGTGCTGCGGGTGGCCGCCCGGGCCGACACGGAGGGGTCGGCCCAGGCCGGCAGACCCGCGACCAGACCGGTCGGCGCCGTCGCCAGGTCGACGCCGAGCAGCGGTGCGACGCCGGCGGCCTGGCAGGCGAGCACGAACTTCACGCTGCCGTAGAGGCCGTCGCGGTCGGTCAGCGCGAGCGCCCGCATCCCGTGCTCGACCGCTCGGTCGACGAGCTGCTGCGGGGCGCTGGCGCCGTGCCGCAGCGAGTACCCGGAGGCCACGTGCAGGTGCACGAAGGAGTCGGTCACGGGAGGCCTCTGGATGGGGTCGGGGGCGGGTCGGGCGGGTGAGCGGTGCGGGTCAGGACGCTGCGGGTCAGGACGGCACGGGGACCGCCCCGGTCGGCAGCACCTCCTGGCGGGGCAGGCCGAGCGAGGACTCGACGAGCAGCAGGAAGGTCTCGGCGTCGCGGAGCAGGTCGTCGGCCTGCCGGGTGCTCACGACGTCGTCGCGGCCGGCCTCGAGCGCGGCCCGGCGGGAGGCACCGGCGTCGAAGAAGGCCGCCCACTCACCCAGCTCGGGCGCCACCGTGGGCAGCACCTCCCAGACGCTGCGCGGGCGACTGCGCCGGCTGGGGCGCCCGCGCACCGCCAGCACGGCGGCCGCGCTGCGCAGCGCGGCGAGGTGGGCTGCCACGTAGCGCTCCCCCGCGCTGCGGGCGGTCACCGAGGTGACCAGGCTCTCGTGAGCGCGGTCGAGCAGGTCGAGGCTGGTCGGTGCGAGCCCCGGCGGGGTGGTGGTCGGCATGGCGTTCCTCCAGGTGCTGTGACACGGGGTGCGGCGTGCCCTGCGCGGGCTGGACGGCGCGTGGCCGGGTGGTGACCACGCGACGTGCGCTAGTCGTCGACGCTGGTGAGCTGCCACGCGGGGACGCGTGCCGGGTCGTGGACGAGCTCGTAGACCCCCACCGGGCTGCAGCGGCCCGCCGCGGCCTCGACCCGCCACACCTCGCGCTCGGCCGGCACGGTCGCGAGCCGGCCGCCGGACGGGGCGTCGGGGTCGGCGCCGAGGCCGAGCAGCGCGAGACCGGACGGGTCGCGCCACCACCCCCGCCGCTCGTACCAGCGGGCCTGGACCGCGCGGACGTCGTAGAACCGGCCGCGCCACACGAACGCCACCGGCTGTCGGGGCTCGTCGGGGTCGAGGTCGACACCGGGCGGATCACCCTCGCACCGCACGTCGACCTGCTCGTCGTACCGTCGCACCATCGCCGGACCTCTTCCGCTCGCACGCCATCAGGACGGCTGCCGGCGGGGGAAGGCTGGGCAGCGACGGGTCGACCGAGCGGCCGGGCGGTGGCTTCCCCACCACCGCCCGGCCGACCGGACGACCCGACCCGCGCGGCCCGGGGTCGAGTCGGGCCGAACGGGTCGCTCACCGCCGGGGCTGGGGATGGCCGCCGGCGGTGTTCGAACACGTGTTCGAACAGAGCCCAAGGTACACCCCGGCTCCGACAGTCCGTCAACCGCTGACGGGGCCGGTTCGCACCGCGATCGCACCGCCCGACGGGTGCCGCCTCCGGTACCGCGGCAGCGTGCTCAAGACCGGCCGACGCTGCGCCGATCAGGTGACGTGCAGCCGCGCCCCGACCCCTCGACCCCAGCCCGCACGACCGACCCGACCGGCCCGACCAACCCGACCGGCCCGACCGGCCCGACCGGCCCGGAGCCGCTCGCCGTCGTGGTCACGGTCGACGCCGACCTGCCGCCCGCCGCGGGCGACCTCGTCGGAGCGGTCACCCGGGCGCTGCGAGCCGACGACGGGCTGCCGCTCGTGGTGGTCGTCGACGGGCTCGACGAGCCGACCGAGGCGCACGCCCGCCTGGTGCAGGACTGGTGCCTCGGCCCCGCGCAGAGCCAGGCCGGCGACGACGGCGGGTTGCCCGAGATCGAGCTGCTGGCCCAGGACGAGGCGGCGCTGCTGGACCCGGTGCTGCGCCTGGCCGCGGGCGCCGACCCGGCGGCGTGCGCCGGGCAGCTCGAGCGCCTGCAGCACGTGCTGGCCAGGCACCGCGCGACGGCCGCAGCCGCCGGGACCGCTGCGGCGAGCCCGGCACCCGGCACCGGGCGTCCCGCGGACGACGACACCCAGGCGCCCGGCGTCCTCCTGGTGCTCGTCGCCGACCAGACGCCGGAGGCGGTCGCGCACGCGCTGCGCGGGCACGTGCTCGGCCTGCAGGAGCTGCAGCGCGGCGGCGTCGCGTCGTCGACCGTGCTGGTCGAGCACCACCCCGACCCGCGGTCGGCGGCGCTGCTCGACCTCGTCGAGGGCGCGCAGGTGCTGCGGCCGAAGCAGGCGGTGGGCGTCGCCGCGGCGTGGGAGCAGGGGTGGACGGCGCAGGCCGGTCCGCCCGGCGACCTGGTGCTGCTCTCGACCGCCACCAGCGTGCCGGCCTCCGGCAGCATCACCCGGCTCGTCGCCGCCCTCGACGACCCGGACGTCGTGGCCGCGCTCCCCGGCACATCGGCCCCGGCAGCACTGATCGTGCGGCGCGCCGCGCTCGAGCGACTGCGCGCGGCGTCCGGGCGGGCCGCGGGTCAGACGCGTCCGGCGCTCATCACCGTCGAGCGCCTGGTGCGCCGGCTGCGCGCGCTGGGCCGGATCGAGGTGGTGCGGGACGCGCCGTTCGACGGCGTCCCCGTGCGGCAGCAGCCGACCGTCGCGCGCCCCGGCTGGGTGAGCGCGCAGCTGCGGCTGGGTCACCCCGACGCCGCCACGGTCGGGCCGTGGACGTACTTCACCGGCAGGGGCGCCCGGCTGGAGACGTACGACGTGCACGAACGCATCGAGATCGGCGCGTACTGCTCGATCGCCGACGAGGTCGCCCTGGTGAACCCCGGCGACCCGCGGCACCCAGCCGTGACCACCTCGGGTGGCCTGCGCCCCAACGACACCCGCGGCGGCCACCGGCCCTGGACCGCCGCGTCCTTCCCGATCGCGAACCGGCTGCCCGGCGTCGAGCACGTCGGCGACCCGGACGACTTCGTGCCGGGGACGGCGAGCACGCTGCGCATCGGCCACGACGTCTGGATCGGCTTCGGCGCGACCGTGCTGGGCGGGGTGACCATCGGCCACGGGGCGGTGATCGGGGCGCGGGCCGTCGTCACGCGCGACGTGTCGCCGTACGCCGTGGTGGTCGGCAGCCCGGCGCGGGTGATCCGCTCTCGGGTGCCCGAGCACCTCGTCGAGGAGATGCTGGCGATCGCCTGGTGGGACTGGCCCGAGGACGTGCTGGTGTCGCGCGCCGGGTGGTTCACCAGACCCGCCGAGGAGTTCGTCGCCGCCTTCCGTCGCACTCGGCAACCGGCTGGTTAGGCGCGCCACTACGCTCCGCGCATGAGCGACCTGCTGCAGCACCCCGGCGTGACCCGGGTCCGCGACGCGCTGGCCGGGCTGGGCACGCAGGCGGTCGTGCGGGTGCTCGACGACAGCGCCCGCACGGCCCAGCAGGCGGCCGACGCGCTCGGCGTCGAGGTGGGCCAGATCGCCAGCTCGCTGGTCTTCCAGACGGTGGCGCCGGTCGGCGACCCCGACCACGGCCGGCACGCCGCCGGGTCGGACCCCGAGCCGGTGCTCGTGCTGACGTCGGGTGCGCACCGGGTCGACACCCACCGGGTGGCCGACCTGATGGGCGTGGCGGCGCTCGACCGGGCCACGCCCGACCTGGTGCGGGCCACCACGGGCTTCGCCATCGGCGGCGTCGCGCCGGTCGGGCACCTCGTCGCCGTGCGCACGTTCGTCGACGTCGCCCTGGCCCGCTACGACGTCGTGTGGGCCGCCGCCGGCCACCCGCACGCGGTGTTCGCGACGACGTACGACGAGCTGGTGCGGATCACCGGCGGGACGCCGGCCGAGGTGGCCTGAGGGCTAGCCGACCTCGGCCTCGGACGGGGCAGCCAGCCCCATCCCGGCCAGCTTCAGCGCCACGACGGGCACGGTCACCTCGAACTGGTCGGCGAGCTCCTCGATGGTGCAGCCGAACTCCACGCCCTCGCGCAGCTGCTGGTCCTCGTCCGGCGTCCAGACGTGCGGACCGGTGGCCACCGGCTGCTCGTCAAGCTCGAGGTCCGGCTCACGCACCGGCTCCGGCTCACGCACCGGCTCCGGCTCACGCACCGGCTCCGGCTCACGCACCGGCTCCGGCTCACGCACCGGCTCCGGCTCACGCACCGGCTCCGGCTCACGCACCGGCTCCGGCTCACGCACCGGCTCCGGCTCACGCACCGGCTCCGGCTCACGCACCGGCTCCGGCTCACGCACCGGCTCCGG
>NZ_BAAHBM010000107.1:0-9696 GCF_054776675.1 Angustibacter aerolatus | reverse complement strand
CGACGCGCTGGCCCGCGCGGCCTGGACGTCGTCGGTCACCTGCGAGCGCGCCGGCGCCCAGCCGCCCACCCGCGCCGAGCTCGCCGACGCGCTCGCCTGACACCGCGCACGCCTGAGATCCTGCCGAGCTGCCGCTTCCGGGGCACCGGGGGCCCCGCGGTGCCCCGGACGTGGCGACTCGGCAGCAGGTCAGCCGGCGGGCACCGCCACGACGAGCACCGCCACGTCGTCGCGCGCGTCCGCCGCACCGGCACCACCTGCCGCACCGTGCGGCTCGCCCCAGGTGCGCACCGCCTCGACGAGCGAGCGGACGACGCGGTCGGCGGAGCGCCCGGCGAGCGAGCCGAGGAGGCGCACCAGCTGGTCGTCGCCGAAGGGCTCGAGGCCGCGGCGGGTCTCGGTGACGCCGTCGGTGAACAGCACGAGCGCGTCCCCGGCGCGCAGCCGCACCAGCTCGTCGTGCAGCCGGGGCGGGTCGACGACGCCGAGCAGGCTGCCGGGCCGCCCCACCTCGGTGACCGAGCCGGACGCCGACACGACGAACGGCCGCGGGTGCCCGCCGAGCGAGAGCACGACCTCGGCCCCGCCGGGCACCGGTTCGAGCGTCGCGAGCGCCATCGTGCAGAAGCGCGGGTCGGCGTCGGGGTCGCCCACGGCCTCCTCGGCGGCGACGGCGGCGGCCACCGCGGCCAGCACCCGCGACGGCACCCACCCGAGCCCGCTCAGGGCGACGGCGGTGTGCCGGGCGAGCGCGGTGAGCGTCGCGGCACCGGCGCCCTTGCCGACGACGTCGCCGATCATGCAGGCCCACCGCCCGTCGCCGACCGCGCGCAGGTCGAGGAAGTCCCCGCCGACGTTCGTCTCGGCCTCGGCGGGATCGAGGGCGGCGGCGACGTCGAGTCCCGGCACGTGGGGCAGCCGGGCCGGCACCAGGCCGCGCTGCAGGGTGTCGATGGTGGTCTGCCGCTCGGCGACGAGCTCGCGCAGCCGGCGCTCGACGCTGCGCTGGGCCGACACGTCGCGCACGACCACCAGCCGGCCGGAGGGCTCCGACGCGTCGTCCGGCAGCGGGCTGATGGTGACCTCGACGTCGCGGCGGACGCCGTCCGCCGCGGGCAGCACCTCCGACCCGGTGGCCGACTCCCCCGCCGCGGTCGACCGCAGCAGCGGGTGCAGGGCCGGCAGCACCTCGCCCGCGACCGCGCCGACCAGCGCGCCGCGCGCCCGGCCGGCGAGGCGACCGGCTGCGGGGTTGGCGTCGACCACGCGGCCGAGCAGGTCGAGCACGAGCACGCCGTCGGGGATGCGGTCGAACACCTGCCGGCGCCCGACCGGCACGAGGTCGACCAGACGGAACCGGAAGAAGCCCCACACCAGCACGATGCCGGCGATGCTGAAGCCCATCGGGGTCGGGTCGACGTCGCCGGTGAACAGCAGCTCGGCGTTGTAGAGCGCGTTCAGCAGCAGCGGCAGGGCCATCGAGCCGATGAGCAGGGTGGCGCGCCACGGGTGCGGGCGGGCCACGCGCGCCACGCCGAGCACGATGACGATCGTGGCTGCGACCACGAGCAGGTAGGTCCACACGGCGACCGGCCAGAACAGCGGCCCCGGCAGCGGGTAGGCGTAGACACCGGACGGTGCGTCGTCCGGCACGTGGCGCACCAGGTCGTGGGTGGCCGGCACGGA
The DNA here is from genome assembly GCF_054776675.1 of Angustibacter aerolatus. Lineage (NCBI taxonomy): Bacteria > Bacillati > Actinomycetota > Actinomycetes > Kineosporiales > Kineosporiaceae > Angustibacter > Angustibacter aerolatus. The sequence goes on along the minus strand of NZ_BAAHBM010000107.1, from coordinate 8,010 downwards.
GAGCAGGGCCAGCACGACCACCGGCTCGACGGCCAGCGCGGCCAGCCAGCGGCGGCGCAGGTGCGGACGGCGACCGGTGTACTGCAGCGCGAACACCAGCAGGGCCGGTCCGAGCAGCACGATGCCGAGGTACTTCGCGTCACCCCAGCGCTCCTGCACCTGCGGGTCGGCGGCGCCGACCTCGGCGGCGGCGAAGAGCGTCCAGGCCGAACCCGCGAGCAGCAGGAGCACCAGCGCGCGGGCGCCGACGGCACGCCGGTGCCGCCACACGGAGGCCGTGATGGCGAGGTACAGCACCGCGCCCAGGCAGAGGGCGACGAGCGCGCCGGTCGTGCGCATCGACCACCCCCAGCGAGACGCTGCACACGGTAACGGCGAGGTGGCGCCGTGGCACGGTGTGCGTGCAAGGACTCACCCGTTCGGGTGACCTCAGGCGCGGTAGGCGGCCGAGCTGCTGAAGCTGCGCGGGTCGGTGTCGCGCAGGAAGGTCGACACGACGTCGAGGAACTCCTGCGGCTGCTCGACGTGCGGCATGTGGCTGGCACCGGCCACCACGTGCGAGCGCACCTGCGGGATCAGCGCGGTGAACGGCTCCCAGACCTCCGGCTGCGCCTCGTCGTGCTCGCCGGCCAGCACCAGCGTCGGCACCGGGACGCGGTGCAGCCGGTCGATGAGCGACCAGCCCACCAGCGAGCCGATGACGTGGAACTCGCTGGGCCCGTTCATCGCCATGTAGACCGTCGGGTCGGACTCGATGGCCGCGAAGGTCGCCGCGACCTCGGGCGGGTTCGGCAGCACACGGCACACGTGCCGGTCGTAGAAGACCTTCATGGCCTCCTGGTACTCCGGCGAGTCGGTGGTGCCGGCGTCCTCGTGCCGCTGCAGCGCCGCCTGGACGTCGGGGTCGAGACCCTCGCGCAGCCGCCCGCAGGCCTGCAGCCACAGCTCGATGGACGCCGGGCTGTCGGCCACGGTGAGCGACAGCAGGCCGCTCTCGGGGTCGTCGAGCACGTACTCGGGGCCGAGCATGCCGCCCCACGACTGACCGAGCAGGTGGAACCCGCGCTCGTGCAGCCCGAGGTGGCGCACCAGGGCGGCCAGCTCGTCGACGAACAGCTGCACGGTCCAGAGCGCGGGGTCGAGGTCGGGCAGGTGGGTGCTGCGGCCGTTGCCGACCTGGTCGTAGAAGACCACCGCGCGGCCGTCGCCGGCGAGGTCGGCCATCGCCAGCAGGTAGTCGTGGGTCGCGCCGGGCCCGCCGTGCACCACGAGCAGCGGCGGCAGGCCGGCGTCGAGGTCGCCGACCACCTGGTACCAGGTCTCGACGGTCGTGCCGAGCGCCTCGCGCCGCATCGTGCCCTCGCGGCGGGGCAGCTGCGCGGCGTCGCCCACGTGCGCCATCAGCGCGCACCCAGCACGAGGTCGGCGCGGCTCTGCGTGCTGTTGCTCAGCAGCGCGTTCGTCTCGTCGCTGCCCATCGTGCGCTCCCATGCTGCGTCTGGTGTCCGGCCGTGCCTGCGGTGCCGCTCGGCGAGGCGCTCGTGCCGCACGTCCTCGTCGGGGGCGATGAACCAGCACTCGTCGAGCAGCGGCCGCACGCGCTCCCAGCCGCCGTCGTCGACCAGCAGGTAGTTCCCCTCGGTGACGACCAGGTCGGTCTCGGGGAGCACCGGCACGGCGCTGCCGACCGGCTCCTCGAGGTCTCGGCGGAACTCGGGCGCGTACACCGGGTGGTCGGCCCGGGCCCGCAGCCGCGCGAGGAGGGTGACGTAGCCGTCGACGTCGAAGGTGTCGGCCGCACCCTTGCGCGCGGTGCGACCGAGCCGCTCGAGCTCGCGCTGGGCGAGGTGGAAGCCGTCCATGCCGACCGGGGCCACCCGCACGCCGTCCGCCAGCAGCCGCGACACCAGCGCCTCGGTGAGCGTCGACTTGCCCGACCCGGGCGCACCGGTGATGCCGAGCACCGACCGCTGCACGCCGGTGGCCGCAGCCGCCAGCTTCGTGGCGCGCTCGACCAGCGCGTCGAGGTCGTCGAGGTCGTCCAGAGGGGCCATGTCGCCATCCAAACACCGAAGGCGCCACCATGTCCGCATGGCTTCCGGTGAAGAGTTCAGGGTCGAGCACGACACGATGGGCGAGGTCCGGGTCCCCGCGGCGGCGCTGTACCGCGCGCAGACCCAGCGGGCGGTCGAGAACTTCCCGATCTCGGGGCTGCCGGTCGACCCGGCGGTGGTGCACGCGCTGGCGCGCATCAAGGCGTCCGCGGCGCGGGTGAACGCCTCGCTGGGGGTGCTCGACCCGGCGATCGCGCAGGCGGTGGCGGACGCCGCCGAGCAGGTCGCCGAGGGCGGGCACGACGGCGAGTTCCCGATCGACGTGTTCCAGACCGGGTCGGGCACCTCGACGAACATGAACGTCAACGAGGTCGTGGCGACGCTCGCCAGCCGGGCGAGCGGCGAGGCCGTGCACCCGAACGACCACGTGAACGCCTCGCAGTCGAGCAACGACACCTTCCCCACCGCGCTGCACCTGGCCGCCACCGCCGCCGTCGTGCACGACCTGGTGCCCGGGCTCGAGCACCTCGCGCAGTCGTTGCAGCGCAAGGCATCCGAGCTGCAGGACGTCGTGAAGCCCGGTCGCACGCACCTGATGGACGCCGTGCCGGTGACCCTCGGCCAGGAGCTCGGCGGCTACGCGGCGCAGGTGTCGCGCGGCGTCGAGCGGCTGCAGGCCTCGCTGCCGCGGGTGGCCGAGCTGCCGCTGGGCGGCACGGCGGTCGGCACCGGCATCAACACCCCGCCCGGGTTCTCGGCCGCGGTCATCGACGACCTCGCCCGCACCACCGGCCTGCCGGTGACCGAGGCCCGCGACCACTTCGAGGCGCAGGGCGCGCGCGACGGGCTGGTCGAGCTGAGCGGTCAGCTGCGCACCGTCGCGGTGAGCCTGGTGAAGATCTGCAACGACCTGCGCTGGATGTCGTCGGGCCCGCGCACCGGCCTCGGCGAGATCAACCTGCCCGACCTGCAGCCCGGGTCGAGCATCATGCCGGGCAAGGTGAACCCGGTGGTGCCGGAGGCCACGCTCATGGTGTGCGCCCAGGTGATCGGGCACGACGCGACCGTCGCGTTCGCCGGCGCCTCCGGCTCGCTCGAGCTGAACGTCATGATGCCGGTCATGGGCAAGGCGGTGCTCGAGTCGGCCCGCTGGCTCGCCGCCGCCTCGCGCTTGCTGGCCGACAAGTGCGTCGACGGCATCACCGCGAACGTCGAGCACTGCGCCGACCTGGCCGGCTCCTCGCCGTCCGTCGTGACGCCGCTCAACCGGTACATCGGCTACGAGGCCGCGGCCAAGGTGGCCAAGCACGCGGTCAAGGAGCGGCTCACCGTGCGCCAGGCGGTGCTCGACCTCGGCTTCGTCGAGCGCGGCGAGCTCACCGAGACCCAGCTCGACGACGCCCTCGACGTCCTCGCGATGACCCGCCCCTCCTGACCCGCACCGCCGAGATGCGAGTAGCGGTTCACCTGGACGCCGTCCGGTGAACCGCTACTCGCATCTCGGCAGGGGTCAGCGGGGTGCTCAGTACCAGCCGTGGGAGCGGCTGTGGCTCCAGGCGGCGCAGGGGGTGCCGTAGCGGTCGCCGATGTAGCCCAGGCCCCACTCGATCTGGGTGGCGGCGTTCGTGCGCCAGTCGGAGCCGGCGCTGGCCATCTTGCGGCCGGGCAGCGCCTGCGGGATGCCGTAGGCGCCGGACGACGGGTTGGCGGCCGACGAGCTCCAGCCGCTCTCCTTCTGCCACAACGAGTTCAGGCACGAGTACTGCCCGGACCAGCCGCGGGCGGCCAGCATGCGGCGGGCGATGGAGCGCGCGCTGCCACCGCCGATCGCGGTGCGCTCGGTCGACCGGCTGGCGCGCTCACGGCGGGCCTGCGCCGCCGCACGGGCCTCGCGGGCGGCCTTCACCTTCGCCGCGCGCGCCGCGGCGGCCTTCTCCCGCTTGATCCTGGCGGCCTTCAGCTTCGCGGCCTTGCGCTTCGCGGCAGCCTTCACGGCCGCGCGGTGCACCGCGGCCTCGTGCGCCAGCCGGTGCTGCGCGGCGACGGGGCGCGGGTCCTGGAACACCTCGCGGGGCGCCGAGACGGGTGCCGTGCGGGTGCCGGTGGCGGCCGCCGCGCCCTGCTGGTCGTCGACGCCGAACGCCACGGTGGCGGCGACTGCTGCGGTGACGGCGAGCGTGGTGCTGCCGGTGACGAGCGGACGGCGGAGCACGCGACGGAACGGGTGACGGCTGGGGCGGTGGGGCGCTGACGACAAACCGTGGCCTCTCGGGCGGTGGGGTGGGACGTCCTCCACCGTCCGTGCCGGTTGCCCGTGCACCAAATCGCGCACACAACACCTTCACGACACGGTGGACGGAGCGTCGGTAACGCTGACGCTCCGTCCACTTTCGTGACCCGACTCACAGGGTCGGTCGGCCGTTCGGCCGACGCGTCACACGTCGAGACCCTCCAGCAGGTCGGTGACGAGCGCCGCCACGGGCGAGCGCTCCGACCGGGTGAGCGTCACGTGCGCGAAGAGCGGGTGCCCCTTGAGCGCCTCGATCACCGCGGCGACGCCGTCGTGCCGCCCGACCCGCAGGTTGTCGCGCTGCGCGACGTCGTGCGTCAGCACCACCTTGCTGTTCTGCCCGATGCGCGAGAGCACCGTCAGCAGCACGTTGCGCTCGAGCGACTGCGCCTCGTCGACGACCACGAACGCGTCGTGCAGCGAGCGCCCGCGGATGTGGGTGAGCGGCAGCACCTCGAGCATGCCGCGGTCCATGACCTCCTCGACCACCTCGCTGCTCACCAGCGCGCCGAGGGTGTCGAAGACGGCCTGGGCCCAGGGCCCCATCTTCTCCGACTCGCTGCCCGGCAGGTAGCCGAGGTCCTGCCCGCCGACGGCGTACAGCGGGCGGAACACGATGACCTTGCGGTGCTGGCGGCGCTCCATGACGGCCTCGAGCCCGGCGCACAGGGCGAGCGCGCTCTTGCCGGTGCCCGCGCGGCCGCCCATCGACACGATGCCGATGTCGGGGTCGAGCAGCAGGTCGAGGGCGATGCGCTGCTCGGCGCTGCGCCCGTGCAGCCCGAACGCGTCGCGGTCGCCGCGCACCAGCCGCAGCGCCTTGTCGGCCCCGACCCGCGCCAGCCCGTGCCCGCGCTCGCTGACCAGCACGACGCCGGTGTGGCAGGGCAGGTCCTGCGTCTGCTCCAGCTCGACCCGGCCGTGCTCGTAGAGCGCGCCGACGACGTCCGAGCCCACCTCGACCTCGGTCATGCCCGTCCAGCCGGAGTCGACGGCCAGCTCGGCGCGGTACTCCTCGGCGGTCAGGCCGCACGCCGACGCCTTGACCCGCATCGGCAGGTCCTTGCTGACGACGGTGACGTCGAGCCCCTCGGCGGCCAGGTTGCAGGCCACGGCGAGGATGCGGGAGTCGTTGTCGCCCAGCCGGAAGCCGGCCGGCAGCGCCGCGGGGTCGGTGTGGTTCAGCTCGACCCGCAGCGTGCCGCCGTCGTCGAGCGCGAGCGGCGCGTCGAGCCGGCCGTGGCGCACCCGCAGGTCGTCGAGCAGCCGCAGCGCCTGGCGGGCGAAGTAGCCGAGCTCGGGGTGGTGCCGCTTGCCCTCCAGCTCGGTCACCACCACCACCGGCAGCACGACCTCGTGCTCGGCGAAGCGCAGCATCGCGCGCGGGTCGGACAGCAGGACGGAGGTGTCCAGGACGAAGGTGCGGGTGGGTGCCACGACCGACTCCTCTCCGACCGGGCGGTCACCCGGACGGACTCGCTGGTCAGGTGCCGGGACCGGGCCCACGAGGGGCCGGGAACCGGCCCCCTCCGCGACGTGGTCGCAGCACCGTGGGCCTCCCGGACGGGCCCGCGGGTGCGGTCCCGTCGTCTCGGACGCTACGCCGGGCGACCCGGCGTCCGGCGCGACACGCCGCGCGTGACGCGACGTTCACCCGGGTGCCACCGGGCGGTCGCGGCGCGTGACGTCAGGTGCCGAAGCGGCGCTCGCGGGCGGCGTAGCTGCGCAGCGCCCGGAGGAAGTCGACCTTGCGGAACGCCGGCCAGTAGGCCTCGCAGAAGTAGAACTCGCTGTGCGCGCTCTGCCAGAGCAGGAACCCGCCGAGGCGCTGCTCGCCGGAGGTGCGGATCACCAGGTCGGGGTCGGGCTGGCCGCGGGTGTAGAGGTGCTCGCTGATGTGGTCGACGTCGAGGATCTCGGCGAGCTCCTCGATCGAGGTGCCGCGCGCGGCGTGCTCCTTCATGAGCGAGCGGACGGCGTCGGCGATCTCGCGCCGGCCGCCGTAGCCGATCGCGGCGTTGACCGTGCGGCCCTGCACGCCGCTGGTGCGCTCGTCGAGCTCCTTGAGCAGGCGGGACGTCGAGTCGGGCAGCAGGTCGAGGGCGCCGACCGGGTGCACGTGCCAGCGCCCGGTGGCCGCGACCCGGCTCACGAGGTCCTCGATGATGGGCATGAGCGAGGTGAGCTCGGCGTCCGGCCGGGAGAGGTTGTCGGTGGAGAGCAGCCACAGCGTGACGACCTCGACGCCGACCTCGTCGCACCACTCGAGCAGCCGCGCCATGTTGTCGGCGCCGGCCGCGTGGCCGACCTCGGTGCCGGCACCGGCCGCCCGGGCCCAGCGCCGGTTGCCGTCGACGATGACGCCGACGTGGCGCGGCAGGGTGGCCGGGTCGAGGGTCTTGGCCAGCCGGCGTTCGTACAGCCCGTACGCGACGGAGCGCAGACCCACCGTGCCCCTCCCGACGCTGGCGACCGTGCCCGTGCAGTGCGCCTGCCACGGTACTCCGGCACCCGGTCCGACGGGTGCGAGCGAGCCGGAGCGGTCACACTGTCACCGGACCTCCACAGTCCAGGTCAGAGTTCGCTACCCCGAAGTAACTTACGATGTCGTAGGTTGAGGTGCATGAGCATGAGCGCCCGACAGCCGTCCGCCGAGCCCGGTGCGGGTGGCGCCCTGTCCGACGCCGCCCACCAGGCCGTCGCCGCGGTGAAGCCGAAGCTGCGCGGCTGGCTGCACGCCGGCACCGCGCCGCTCGCCGTCGCCGCCGGCATCGTGCTGATCTGCCTGGCGCCGACCACGCTCTCGCGGCTGTGCGCGGCGATCTTCACGGTCACGGCCGGCCTGCTGTTCGGCACCAGCGCCGTCTACCACCGCGGCACGTGGTCGCCGCGCGCGCAGGTGCTGCTCAAGCGCATGGACCACTCGAACATCTTCCTGATCATCGCCGGCACCTACACCCCGCTCGCGGCCCTGCTGCTGCCCGCCGACCGCGCCCGCAACCTGCTGCTCGTGGTGTGGCTCGGCGCGCTGGCCGGGGTGCTGTTCCGGGTGTTCTGGGTCGGGGCGCCGCGGCTGCTCTACGTCGCCTGCTACATCGCGCTCGGCTGGGCCGCCGTGTTCTACCTGCCGGCGTTCGGCCGCAGCGGCGGCACGGCGCTGCTGGTGCTGATCATGGTCGGCGGCGCGCTCTACACCGGCGGCGCGGTCTGCTACGCCCTGAAGCGCCCCAACCCGAGCCCGCGATGGTTCGGCTTCCACGAGGTGTTCCACGCGTGCACGGTCGCGGCGTTCGTCGCGCACTACGTCGCGGTGTCGATCGCCGTGTACTCACACAGCGCCTGACTCGGCGCGCAGCGCCTCCGTCAGCGCGGCCGGGTCGCTGACCGGCAGCTCGCAGACGCCGCCGCGGCACGGGTACGCCGTGGGTCGGCCGTCCCGAGCACCCCGATCGGCCAGCAGCGGCACGACGGGTTCGGCGTCCGGCTCGCCGATCCCCAGCACCAGGCCGGGCGCGGTCGACCGCAGCGCCGTCCGCACCAGCGCGTCGCGCTCCGCGCCGGGCGCCCCCACGACGGCGACCTCGCGCGGGCCGTCGAGCAGCGCCTCGGCCGCGGCGAGCCCCCAGCCGGCGAACCGCGGCGCACCGCCGGCGACCCGGCGGGCGG
>NZ_BAAHBM010000106.1:0-9753 GCF_054776675.1 Angustibacter aerolatus | reverse complement strand
CCGCTCCACCCGGCCACGCCGGGGGTGCGCAGGGCCGCCAGGTCGCGCAGGCCGACCTCGACGGCGGTCAGCTGGGCGGCGAGCTGGCGCACCCGGTCGGGGTCGCCCGGCACGCCGTGCGCACCGACCAGCCGGCACGGCGGCAGCGGCCCTCCGGCGGCCCCCGGCCCCGTCATCGCGCCCGCCCGGCGTCGCGAAGCGCCCCGAGGTCGGCGCCGACCAGGCGCTCGGTGCGACGGTAGGTGTCGACCGCCGCACCGAGCAGCTCGCCGATGCGCCGGGCGTCGTACGAGGCCCGATCGAGCGCCCACGACCAGCGGTCGGCGAAGTGCACCGCGGCGTCGCGCAGCGCGTCGTCGCCGCCGTCGGCGGCCCGGCCGCGCACCACGCCGGGGTGCCGCGAGAGGTCGCGTGCGGCATCGGCAGCTGCGAGCAGGCGCGCCGAGACCGCCTGCAGCGCCTCGAGATCCACCACGGTGTTCGTCATGCAATCGACCGTAGGGGAATGCGCCGACCACCTCGGAGGTTGTCCACAGGACCATCGCACCGTGCGCCCACCTGGGCACCGGTCGGGGCCCGGGATGTGACGCAGACCACCGGTTCTCGACAGGTCACACCAAGCGCGACGGGGGAGAATGATCGTGAGGCAGACGAACGAGAGGGGCGGGGTCATGAACGAGCAGGCTCAGGTCGACACCACCGAGCGTCCGCGCAGCGGGTCGCTCGCCAACCCGCGGCGCACGCGACTCGGCCGCGACGGGCGGCCGCTGCCGCTGCCGCCGCGCGACGAGGACTGACCGCGCAGATCACGAGCACCCCTGGGGACTACCCCGGGGGTGTTCGACGTTCAGCACCGGTGAGGGCGTCGCACGACCGGCCGCGGCGCCCACGGACCACCCGACGGAGGACGACGTGCTCGACCCAGAGACCCTCTACACGCTGAGCGACGGCGCCGACGAGCTGCGCGGTCAGCCCGGCCTCGAGCGCCCCGTGCTGGTGCACGCGATGCACGGCTTCGTCGACGCGGGGGCGGCCACCCGCCAGGCGGTCGACGCCCTGCTCGAGCGCCTCGAGCACCGTGTCGTGGCGACCTTCGACGCCGACCAGCTGGTCGACTACCGCTCCCGGCGTCCGCCGATGGTCTACGACCGCGACCACTACGAGTCGTACGACACCCCCGAGCTGGTGCTGCGCGCGGTCCGCGACGACGCCGGCACGTGGTTCCTGCTGCTGACCGGCCCCGAGCCCGACGTGCAGTGGGAGCGCTTCACGGCCGCCGTCACCCGGCTCGTCGAGCAGCTCGGCGTCCGACTGGTCGTCGGCCTGCACGCCATCCCGATGGCCGTGCCGCACACCCGCCCCGTCGGGGTCATCGGGCACGCCAACCGGGCCGACCTGGTGCCGCCGAGCGAGGGCTGGTCGGGCACGGTGCAGGTGCCGGGCTCGGCGGGCGCGCTGCTCGAGCTGCGCCTCGGCGAGGCCGGGCACGACGCGCTCGGCTTCGTCGCCCAGGTGCCGCACTACCTCGCCGAGACCGCCTACCCCGACGCGGCCGCCGCGCTGCTCGACCGGGTGAGCGGCACGACCGGCCTGCGGCTGCCCACCGACGACCTGGTCGCCGCGGCGGTCGAGACGCGCGCCGCGATCACCGAGCAGGTGGGCTCCTCGGAGGAGGTCACCCGCGTGGTGCACGCCCTCGAGGAGCAGTACGACGCGTACGTCGGCGCGCGCGGCCGCACCAGCCTGCTGGCCCCCGAGGGCCGTGCGCTGCCGTCGGCCGACGAGCTGGGCGACGAGGTCGAGCGCTTCCTGGCCGCCCAGGACGACGAGTCCTGAGCCGGCCCCGGCGCCCCGTCAGGTGATGGCGGAGGCGCCGGCGGCCAGCGCCCGCGTGCGAGCCGGGTCGACGACCCGCGTCGCCACCGGGTCCGAGGCGAGCACCCGCTCGAGCCCGGCGACCGGCAGGCGGTGCCGCGAGGCGACCAGCAGCACGTTGCCGTAGCGCCGGCCCCGCAGGTGCTGCGTCTCGCCGATCAGCAGCACGTGCCGCAGCAGCGGCTGCACCGTCGCGACCTCGCGCCGCACCAGCTCCATGCCGGCCCGGTCCGCGACGTTCGCGACGTAGGTGCCGTGTGGGGTGAGCACCCGCGCGACGGCCTGCACGAAGCCGGACGTCGTGAGGTGCGCGGGCGTGGTGTCGCCCGCGAAGGCGTCGCGCACCACGACGTCGAAGGCCCCGGCCTCGAACGCGGCCAGCCCCTCGAGCCCGTCGGCCTGCCGCAGCCTGAACCCGCTGCGCCGGCTGTACCCGAACCGCTCGCGCACGAGGTCGATGACGGCGGCGTCCGGCTCGAGCACCACCTGCCGCGAGCGCGGGCGGGTGGCGGCGACGTAGCGGGGGAGCGTGCACCCGGCGCCGCCGACGTGCAGGGTGTGCAGCGGCTCGCCGGGCTCGGCCAGCAGGTCGAGCACCCGGCCGGTCCACCGCACGTACTCGAACTCCAGCCGCGTGGGGTCGCCGAGGTGCACGTAGCTGCTCGGCACCCCGCCCACGACCACGGTGAAGCCCTCGGGGTCGTCGTGGTCGACGTCGACGCGCGGGGGAGGGCCCGGCTGCTGCGCGTCGTCCACGGGTTCAGGGTAGGGCCGGTCCGAGGTGTGGACCGCGTGCCCCGGGCGCCCGAGGTGCTCGTACCCTGGCAACCGAATCGGTCGGCGAGCCACGGGAGCCAGGCGTGCGGGTACTGCTGCTGGAGAACATCCACCCCGACGCGGCGGAGCTGCTGCGCGCGAGCGGTCACGAGGTCGAGAGCCTGCCCGGGGCGCTCGAGGAGGCCGAGCTCGCCGACGCGCTCGCCGACGTCGACCTGCTGGGCATCCGCTCGGGCACGAACGTCACCGAGAAGGTGCTCGACGCCGCGCCGCGACTGCAGGCCGTGGGCGCGTTCTGCATCGGCACCAACCAGATCGACCTCGACTCGGCCACCGGGCACGGCGTGGCCGTCTTCAACGCCCCGTACTCCAACACCCGCAGCGTCGTCGAGATCGCGATCGGCTCGATCATCGCGCTCGCCCGGCGGTTGATGGAGAAGAACACCGCCATGCACGCCGGCGTGTGGGACAAGTCCGCGAAGGGGTCGCACGAGATCCGCGGCCGCCGGCTCGGCATCGTCGGCTACGGCAACATCGGCTCGCAGCTGTCGGTGGTGGCCGAGGCGCTGGGCATGTCGGTGTACTTCTACGACACCGAGGACCGGCTGGCGCTGGGCAACGCGAAGCGCTGCGGCAGCCTGCGCGAGCTGCTGGAGACCGTCGAGGTCGTGTCGCTGCACGTCGACGGCCGCTCGGGCAACCGCGACCTGTTCGGCGAGGACGAGTTCGCCGTCATGCGCCCGCGGTCGCTGTTCATGAACATGAGCCGCGGCTTCGTCGTCGACACGGCGTCGCTGCGGCGGCACATCGAGTCGGGCCACGTCGCGGGCGCGGCCATCGACGTCTTCCCCTTCGAGCCGAAGCGCCAGGGCGACGCGTTCGAGTCCGACCTGCGCGGCCTGCCGAACGTCATCCTCACCCCGCACGTGGGCGGCAGCACCGAGGAGGCCCAGCAGGACATCGGCCGCTTCGTCGCCGGCAAGCTGCGCGGCTACGCCGACGGCGGGTCGACCTCGATGTCGGTCAACCTGCCGCCGATCGGCGCGGGCGACCTGGCCGGCTCGCACCGGCTGGCGCACATGCACCGCAACGTGCCCGGCGTGCTGGCGACGGTGAACGCGCTCTTCGCCGAGCACGGGGTGAACGTCGACTCGCAGTCGCTGAGCACCCGCGGCGAGGTCGGCTACCTCGTCACCGACATCGGGGCCGACTACACGCCCGAGATGGTCACCCGGCTGCAGCAGATGCCCGAGACCATCCGGCTGCGGGTGCTGTCGTGAGGGTCGCGGTCGCGGGTGGTCACGGGCAGGTCGCCCGGCGGCTGACGCGGCTGCTGCACGCCCGCGGCGACGAGGTGCTGGCGATCGTGCGCGACCCGGACCACGTCGCCGACGTCGAGGCCGACGGTGCCACCGCGGTGCTGCTCGACCTCGAGCGGGCGGCGGTCGACGAGCTCGCCGCCGCGGTCCGCGGGTGCGACGCGGTGGTCTTCAGCGCGGGTGCCGGCCCGGGCAGCGGCGACGAGCGCAAGGGCACCGTCGACCACGGTGCCGCGGTGCTGCTGGCCGACGCCGCCGAGGCGGCCGGCGTCCCGCGCTACCAGCTGGTGTCGTCGACCGGGGTCGAGTCGGTGCGCGACGGCGCCGTGCCCGAGGGCCTCGACGACGGCTTCCTCGTCTACCTGCGGGCCAAGCTGGCCGCCGAGGACGACCTGCGGGCACGGACGGCGCTCGACTGGCTGGTGCTGCGACCGGGCCGGCTCACCGACGAGCCCGGCACCGGCCTGGTGCACCTGGCCCCGAACGTGCGGCGCGGCGACGTCTCGCGCGACGACGTGGCGGCCGTGCAGGCCGAGCTGCTGCACCGGCCAGGGGCCGACCGCTCGGTGCTCGAGCTGGTCGGCGGCGAGGTGCCGGTGGCGCAGGCCGTGGAGGGCGTCGGCGCCGACCCGGACCGCCCCTGACGACCTGCTGAAACCCTGCCTGGAGGGGTTGGTTTCCGGGCGGCCTCTGGCATACTGAGTGGCGCTGCAGTTCAGTGTTCTTCGCGTTGACCGGCGACGCGGGCGGCAATCCGACCTCGTCACCGGTGTTCAGGGCTCCTCTGCTCCAACGTCGGGACGCGATCACGCAGGAAGACCGGCACGGTGTCGGTTTGTACGACGTCCCCATGGAGGAGACGGCATGGCTGAGGGTTCTGTGAAGTGGTTCAACGCCGAGAAGGGCTTCGGCTTCATCGCCCAGGACGGCGGCGGCCCCGACGTCTTCGTGCACTACTCGGCGATCCAGAGCCAGGGCTACCGCTCGCTGGACGAGAACCAGCGCGTGGAGTTCGAGATCACCCAGGGCCCCAAGGGCCCGCAGGCGGAGAACGTCAACGCCATCTGAGCGGTCTCGACACCGAGACTCGTGCGACGGCCCCCGCTGGTGCGGGGGCCGTCGTGCTGTCTGCGGGCACCCGTGCCAGGGTGGCCAGCATGATCCCCCCGCCCTACCGCGCCGCCGACGACCGCTACGAGTCGATGTCCTACCGCCGCTCCGGGCGCAGCGGCCTCCAGCTGCCCGCCGTGTCGCTCGGCCTGTGGCACGGCTTCGGTGACGACGTCCCGCTCGAGCGGCAGCGCGCCATCCTGCGCCGCGCCTTCGACCTCGGCGTCACGCACTTCGACCTCGCCAACAACTACGGCCCGCCCTACGGCGCCGCCGAGGCGAACTTCGGCACCCTGTACCGCAGCGACTGGCGCCCGTACCGCGACGAGCTCGTGCTGTCGACGAAGGCCGGCTACGACATGTGGCCCGGCCCGTACGGCGAGTGGGGGTCGCGCAAGTACCTGCTGGCCTCGCTCGACCAGTCCCTGGCTCGGATGGGCGTCGACTACGTGGACGTCTTCTACAGCCACCGCGCCGACCCCGACACGCCGCTCGAGGAGACGATGGGCGCGCTGCACACCGCCGTCCAGAGCGGCCGCGCCCTGTACGCCGGCATCTCCTCGTACTCGCCCGAGCGCACCCGGCAGGCCGCGGCCATCCTGCGCGACCTCGGCACGCCGCTGCTGATCCACCAGCCGTCGTACTCGATGCTGAACCGCTGGATCGAGGCCGAGCTGCTCGACGTGCTGGGGGACGAGGGCGTGGGTTGCATCGCGTTCTCCCCGCTGGCGCAGGGCATGCTCACGGACAAGTACCTGCACGGCATCCCGGAGGGCTCGCGCGCCAGCCAGGGCAAGTCGCTGTCGCCCGACCTGCTCACCGAGCAGTCGCTGCGGCACGTGCGCAACCTGCACGAGATCGCCCGGCGACGCGGCCAGAGCCTGGCCCAGATGGCGCTCACCTGGGCGCTGCGCGACCCGCGGGTGACGTCGGTGCTGGTGGGCGCCAGCAGCGTCGAGCAGCTCGAGGCGAACGTCGGCGCGCTGCAGGCGCCGCCGCTCACGCCGGAGGAGCTGGCCGAGGTCGACGCCGACGCGGTCGACGCGGGCATCGACCTGTGGGCCCGCTCCAGCGGCGTCTGACCCCGTCCGCGCGCCAGCCCGGTCTGCGCACGTCAGCCCGCCCGGGGAGGACTCCCGGGCGGGCTGACGCGCGCACGGGCGCCGCGGTGCGGTCAGCGGACGGCGACGTGCGGCCCGTCGCCGGCGCGCGCCACCAGCCGTCCGATCACCGGGTGGCCCGGCAGCTCGCCGACCACCAGCAGCCCGCCGGAGGTCTGGGCGTCGGCGAGCAGCAGCAGCTCGTCCTCGTCGACCGAGGCGCTCAGGTGCGGCCGTACCCAGTCGAGGTTGCGGCGGGTGCCGCCGCTCACGTAGCCGTCGGCCAGCGCCTGCCGGGCGCCGTCGAGGTACGGCACGGCGGCGGCGTCGAGCTCGGCGTCGACCCCTGAGGCGCGCACCAGCTTCAGCAGGTGCCCGAGCAGCCCGAACCCGGTGACGTCGGTGGCCGCACGGACCCCGGCGGCGAGCGCCGCCACCGAGGCGTCGCGGTTCAGGGCGGTCATGCTGGCGATCGCCTGCGCGAAGACCTCGCCGGTCTGCTTGTGCCGGCTGTTCAGCACCCCGGTGCCGAGCGGCTTGGTGAGGGTGAGCGGCAGCCCGGCCTCGCCGGCGTCGTTGCGCAGCAGGCGGTCCGGGTCGGCCAGGCCGGTGACGGCCATGCCGTACTTGGGCTCGGCGTCGTCGATGCTGTGCCCGCCGGCGACGTGGCAGCCGGCCTCGCGCGCGACGTCGAAGCCGCCCTGCAGCACCTGCGCCGCGACCTCCATCGGCAGGACGTCGCGCGGCCAGGCGAGCAGGTTCACCGCGACCAGCGGTGTGCCGCCCATCGCGTAGACGTCGGACAGCGCGTTCGCCGCGGCGACGCGACCGAAGTCGTAGGGGTCGTCGACGACCGGGGTGAAGAAGTCGGTGGTCATCACCACCGCCTGACCGTTCGCGATGCGCACCACCGCCGCGTCGTCGCCGTCGTCGAGCCCGACCAGGAGGTCGTCGCCCGGGTCGGTGCCGCGCAGGCCGGCGACGACGTCCTCGAGCTCGCCGGGCGGGATCTTGCAGGCGCAGCCGCCCCCGCGGGCGAGCTCGGTCAGCCGGATCGGACTCGCTGGTGCGGCGCTCATGCGCCCACGTTAGGTTGTCGGCGTCGGGTCGCGACCCGGCAGGGAGGCGTCAGGGTGCCTGGTGGCCCCCGCGGTCTTCAACACCGACGAGGCCGAGCACCTCGGCCTGGCGGGTTCGATTCCCGTCCGCCTCCGCTCGACGTGCCCGGCGCCCGCCCGCCTGGCAGGCTCTGGGGCATGAGCGACCTGGACGACACGAACGAGAACCTCACCGGCATGTACGCCACCGAGGAGGACAACCAGCCCTCCGCGCAGGAGACCCTCGACGACCGCGGCGTCGACGACTCCCTCGACGAGGGCTACAGCCCGCCGGAGAAGCCCCGCGGCGTCGAGGCGTTCGGCACCACCGCCGAGGAGGAGGCGCGCGGCGAGACGCTCGACCAGCGCATCGCGCAGGAGGAGCCCGACCCGAACCTCGAGGTCGAGGACCCGCTCGCCGCGGACGCGGACGACGACCCCGACGCGCCGTCCGAGGCCGACGAGTTCCTCGACGACGGCGAGGTCGGCGGCATCCGGTCCGGCCGGCTGGTCGCGCCCGACGAGGGCGCGCACGAGGACACCGAGAAGGACCTGCTCGGCGACGACGTCGGCATCGACGGCGGTGCCGCGTCGGCCGAGGAGGCCGCGATGCACGTGGTCGACGTCGAGGGCGGCGACCGGTACTAGCCCCACCGCACCGCGCTCACGGGCGCCGACCCGCATAGGGTCGGTGCCCGTGAGCGTCTCCGCACCCGACACGTCCGACGCCGTCCGCCGCCCCGTCGCGATCGTGACCGGCGCCAGCAGCGGCATCGGTGCCGCCACCGCCGCCCGGCTGGCCCGCGACGGCTTCGGCGCCGTGGCGGCCGCCCGCCGCCGCGACCGGCTGGACGCGCTGGCCGCCGAGCACCCGGGCGTCCGTGCGGCCACCCTCGACGTCACCGACCCGGCCTCGGTCGAGGCGCTGGCCGCCGACCTGCCGGACGTCGCGCTGCTCGTCGCCAACGCGGGCGGCGCCCACGGCACCGACCCCGTCGAGCACGGTCGCGACGAGGACTGGCAGGCGATGTTCGACGTCAACGTGCTCGGGGTGCTGCGCACCGTGCGCGCGCTGCTGCCGGCGCTCGAGGCCGGTGACGGCGGCACCATCGTGGTGACCGGGTCGATCGCCGGGCACCTGGTGTACGAGGGCGGGGGCGGCTACACCGCGGCCAAGCACGCCGTCACCGCGCTCGTCGAGACGCTGCGGCTCGAGCTGAACGGCCGTCCGGTGCGCGTCTGCGAGATCGCCCCCGGCATGGTGCGCACCGAGGAGTTCTCGCTGGTGCGGCTGCGCGGCGACCAGGCTGCTGCCGACCGCGTGTACGACGGCGTCGCGGAGCCGCTGGTGGCCGACGACGTCGCCGACGCGATCAGCTGGGTGGCCACCCGCCCCCCGCACGTCAACGTAGACCTGCTCGTCGTGAAGCCGCTGGCGCAGGCGGCGCCGCACAAGGTCGACCGCCGCGGCGGGCGGTCCTAGGCATGGGGGGCGACGGCGGGGGAGCCGACCCGCGCCGCTCGCTGCCGCGCACCGACGCGCTGCTGGCCGATCCCGCGCTGCGCGACGCGGCGCAGCGGCTCGACCTGCCGATGGTGAAGCAGGCGGACGGCGAGGCGCTGGCCGCCGCCCGCGCCGCGTCCGTCGCCGCGATGGCCGACGTGCTGGTGGCGCAGGTGCTGGCCGCGCTGCCGGCGTCCGCGGGGTCGATGCAGCCGGTGCTGAACGCCACCGGCGTGCTGCTGCACACCAACCTCGGTCGGGCGGCGCTGTCGGAAGCGGCCGTCGAGGCCGTGGTGCGGGCGTCCGGCACGACCGACGTCGAGTTCGACCGCCGCACCGGCGCCCGCGCCCGCCGCGGCCGGGGCGCGGTCGCGGCCCTGGCCGACGCGGTGCCCGAGGCCGGTGGCGTGCACGTCGTGAACAACGGCGCGGCCGCCCTGGTGCTGGCCGCGACCGTGCTGGCCCAGGGCCGCGAGATCGTCGTCTCGCGCGGCGAGATGGTCGAGATCGGTGACGGGTTCCGGCTGCCCGACCTGCTGGTCTCGACCGGCGCGCGGCTGCGCGAGGTGGGCACCACCAACCGCACCAGCCTGGCCGACTACACCGGTGCCGTCGGCGAGGCGACCGGCATGGTGCTGAAGGTGCACCCGTCGAACTTCGTCGTGCAGGGGTTCACCTCCAGCGTGCCGGTGGGCGACCTGGCAGCGGCCCTGGGCGGGCGGGTGCCTGTGGTCGCCGACCTCGGCTCCGGGCTGCTGCGACCGCACCGCCTGCTGCCCGACGAGCCGGACGCCGCGACCGCGCTGGCCGCGGGCGCCGACCTGGTCACCGGCAGCGGCGACAAGCTGCTCGGCGGCCCGCAGGCCGGGCTGCTGCTCGGCCTCGGCGAGCTGGTGGAGCGGCTGCGCCGGCACCCGCTGGCCCGTGCGCTGCGCGTCGACAAGCTGACCCTCGCGGCGCTGGAGGCCACG
>NZ_BAAHBM010000105.1:0-9868 GCF_054776675.1 Angustibacter aerolatus | reverse complement strand
CGCCCGGCACGGCGTCGACCTCGACGCGGGCCAGCGCGGCGAGCGCGCACGTGGGCGAGCTGCCTGCCGCCTCGAGCCGCAGCCGCTCGAGCGCCGCGGTCAGCGCCACCAGCGGCGGCGGGTCGTCGAGACGGACGGTGCGCGGAGCGGTCTGCTGAGCCTGGGTCGTCATGCCTGCCTACCCCTGACAGGACGCGCGATGGTTCGGCGCCGTGATCGGCTGTTGCCCTCAACCGGTGCCTTGCGACAGTAGCCGATCCAGGACGCGATACGCACCCTGGGGCCGCGATGCGAAGTCGTCAGGTGCGGACGACGCTGCTCGGTGTCACGCCGTACGTCGCGCGGTAGTCGGCCGCGAAGCGTCCCGCGTTGCTGTAGCCCCAGCGGGCGGCGACCTCGGCCACCCGCGGCGGCTCGCCGGCGCCCCCGACCAGGTCGGCGTGCGCGTGCTGCAGCCGCACCCGGCGCAGGTAGGCCGACGGCGTGCAGCCGACGTGCCGGCTGAAGCTGGCCTGCAGGGCGCGCGGCGTGACGCCCACGGTGCGGCTGAGCGCGGGCAGGTCGAGCGGCGACGCCGGGTCGGCGTCGATGGCGGCCACGGCACGGCGCAGCGAGCCCGGCCACGACCGGTCGTCGCGCCGGTCGGCTCGCGCAGCCTGCGAGGCCTCGAGCGCGGCCTGGCTGGTCAGCCGGGCGAGCAGCGAC
This sequence comes from Angustibacter aerolatus, assembly GCF_054776675.1. Lineage (NCBI taxonomy): Bacteria > Bacillati > Actinomycetota > Actinomycetes > Kineosporiales > Kineosporiaceae > Angustibacter > Angustibacter aerolatus. The sequence goes on along the minus strand of NZ_BAAHBM010000105.1, from coordinate 9,163 downwards.
TCCGCGGCAAGGGCCCACGACCGCTCGATGGCGTCGTCGGCGCGGCCGCGCGCCTGCTCGGCGGCGACCCGCTGGCGGGCCACCTCGAGCAGCAGCTCGTGCAGGTCGGCGTCGGGACCGGACGCCCCGTCGGGGCGGGGCGGCGCCCAGCCGAGCCGCAGGAGCACCAGCACGAGGTCGTGCAGCGCGGCCCGCACCGCGGGGTCGGCCGACTGCCCGCCGGTGCCGAGCAGCTGCTCGACCTCGGCCGCCACCCCGCGCGCCGAGGGTGGGCGGGCGTCGGACGGCGGGGGTGGTGCGACCCGCTCCAGCTGCTCCGTCACGCCGTCTCCTGTCGCCGTCCGCGCTCCGACCAGGGTGTCACGTCGGACGGCCTCGCGGCGACGTCGGTGCATGCGGCGCCACCGACGGGGTAGCGCCACCGCATGAGCCGACATCCGACGCCACCCGTCTGCGTGGTCGTCGGCGGCTCGGCCGGCAGCCTCGAACCGCTCGCCAGGGCGCTCGGGGGGCTCGAGCCCGACCTGCCGGCGACGGTGCTCGTCGCCGTGCACGTCGGCGACCGACCCAGCACCCGGCTGGCCGAGGTGCTGGCGCGCCGCACCCGGCTGCCGGTGCGTGAGGCGCGCGACGGCACACCGCTGCGACCGGGCGAGGTGCACGTGGCACCGGGCGGCGCGCACCTGCTCGTGCACCGCGACCACCTGGTGGTGGGGCCCGGGCCGCGGGTCAACCGGCAGCGCCCGTCGATCGACGTGCTGTTCGCCGCGGCCGCCCGCTGGCACGGCCCGCGGGCGGTGTCGCTGGTGCTGTCCGGCGTCCTGGACGACGGCGCGGTGGGCAGCGCCCTGGTGCGCGCCGGCGGCGGGCGGGTGCTGGTGCAGGACCCGGCGGCCGCGGAGTTCTCGAGCATGCCGCGGGCGGCAGCCCGTGCCGCACCCGGCGCCACGGTCGTGCGCGACGACGACGCCGGGCGCATCCTGACCGAGGCGGTCCGCGCAGCCGCCACGACCCCGGCGAGCGACCCGGAGGACACGATGACCGACCAGACCGGTGAGACGGACCCCGCGGGCGGGTCGAGCACGTCGATGGCGGACGGCGGCGACCTGCACCACCTCGACCCGCGGGAGGGGCGGCTGACCCGGCTCGTCTGCCCCGAGTGCGGCGGCTCGATCGCCGAGCTCGACCTGCCCGGGGTCACCTACCTGCGCTGTCACGTCGGCCACCAGTACGGCCCGATGACCTTCGCCGCCGCGCAGGCCGAGACGTCGGAGGCGAAGCTCTGGGCGGCGGTGGCTGCGCTCGAGGAGCAGGCCGCCTTCGCGCACCACCTCGTGGCCGGCTCCGAACCCGCCGACGTCGAGCACCTCGCGACAGCGGCGCGCGAGGTCGCGGGACGGGCCCGCGCGATGCGCGAGCAGGCGGTGTCGTGGGCCGGCGCCCCGCCGGCCCGCGAGGACGACCGGACGGGCTAGACCTCCGCCCCCGCGGCGGGCGGGGCGGCCGGCCCGCCGGGGGCGTCGTCCGAGACGTCCTCCATGAGCAGCAGCGCGCCGGCCAGCTGCTCGGAGTCGGTCTGCAGCGCCGTCACCGTGACCCGCAGCCGCACGGTGCGCCCGCGCCGGTTGACCGCCTGCAGCACCTCGCCGACCACCGCCGGCTGCTGCCCGGTGATGACCGAGCGCAGCCACGGGTGCAGCTGCGCGGACGGCATGCCGCTGTCGAGGTTCAGCAGGTGCTGCCCGACCGTCTCGTCGTCCCGCAGCCCCCACAGGTCGTGGGCCTGCCGGGTCCACACCTGCACGACGAGGTCGGGGTCGACCACCACCACCGCGGCCTCGAGGCTGCCGAGGATCGACTGCATGAACGCGTTGAGGTCGCTGATCTCGACCGTGCGGTCGCGCAGCTCCTCGTTCGTCGACTGCAGCTCGTCGTTGGCCGACTGCAGCTCCTCGTTCATCGTCTCGAGCTCCTCGTTCGTCGACTGGAGCTCCTCGTTGGTGGTCTCCAGCTCCTCGACGGTCGACTGCAGCTCCTCGTTGGTGGTCTCGAGCTCCTCGTTCGTCGACTGCAGCTCCTCGTAGGCCACCTCCAGCTGCCGGTTCGCGGCCTCGACCTCGACCCGCAGCTGCCGGAACCGGGTGACGTCGGTGAAGCTGATCGACGCGCCGAGGAACGCGCCCGTGTGGTCGGTGAGCGGCACCAGGTGCACGTCGACGTAGACCGGCTCGGGCCCGGACCGGCGCCACTCGGCCTCGCGCAACCACACCGGCTGCTGCGTCTCGGCCACCGACGCCAGGTGCGACCGCAGCTCGAGCGGACGGTACGACACCTCGAGGTCCTGGAAGGGGCGGCCGAGGTCGCGGTCGGCGAGCCCCAGCACGGCGTTCGCCCGGTGGTTGATCATCGACAACCGACCGTCGGCGCTGACCGCGATCTGGGCCACCGGGTTGGTCAGGATGAGCTCGTTGCGCAGCTGCGCCGCGTTGTCGGCGACCACCGCCCGCGACTGGGACCGCCACGGCGGCGTGAAGCCCGAGCCCTCGGCGACGTCGACGCGCACCCGCCGGAAGAACCGCCGCTTCAGGTCGATCGGGTCGAACACCGAGGCGTGGTTCAGCAGCATCTCGGCCTTGCCCAGGAACAGCACGCCGTCCGGGCGCAGCGCGAACGCCAGCCGGTTCACGATGCGCGACTGCGTCTCGGCGTTGAAGTACATCAGCGTGTTGCGGCAGAGCAGGACGTCGATCCGCGAGATCGGCGCGTCGCGGGTCAGGTCGTTGCGCCCGAAGATCACGCTGCGGCGCAGGTCGGGCGTCACCACGAAGCGGCCGCCCACCTGGTCGAGGTACCGCTCGCGGTACCGCTCCGGCAGGCCGGCCACCTCGCGCTCGGTGTACGACGCCTGCCGCGCGTGGGCGAGCGCCTCCTCGTCGACGTCGGTGGCGTAGATCTTCACCCGCTCGCGGAACCCGCTGCCGACCATCTCGTGCAGCAGCATGGCGATCGAGTAGGCCTCCTGACCGGCGGCCGAGCCGGCGCTCCACACCCGGATCGGCCCACCCTGCGAGGCCTCGAGCACGCCGGGCAGCACGTCCCGCTCGAGCGCCGTCCAGGCGTCCGCGTCGCGGAAGAAGCTCGTGACGTTGATCAAGATCGTGTTGAACAGCGCCGTGAACTCGTCGGGCTGCAGCTGCAGCACGTCGCCGTACTCGTCGTACGACGTCACGCCGACCTCGCGCATGCGGTGCCGGATGCGCCGGGTCAGGCTCGGACGCTTGTACCCGGTGAAGTCGAACGACCGGCTGTCGCGCAGGAACCCCAGCAGCCGCTCGAGCTCCGGGTCGGCGGGTGCGTCGGGTGCGTCGGGTGCGCCCGAGACGTCGGGCACGTCGTCCGGCGCGTCCTGGGGGTCCTGGGGGTCAGCCATCGAGCACGGCTCCTGCGTCGTCGTCGGCGGTGGGGTGCATCGGACGCTCCAGCATCCGGCGGACCAGCGTGGCGGATCGCGTGGCGTCCTCGGCCTGCTCGGCGAAGCGCTGCGCCGAGAGGGCGCTGCCGCGGTCGCTCGCCCGCTCCGCCATCTGGTTGCTCAGCGCCGCCTTCTCCTCCAGACCGCGCAGCGCCATCCACAGCGCGTTCTCGAGCGCCTGGTCCTGCTCGAGCATCAGCCCCTGCCACGTCCACGCGTGCCCCACCCGGCACCGGTAGCGCACCATCCCGCCCTCGTGGATCTCGAACATCGACCCGTGGCAGTCGGGACAGCCGTACCCGGCGGGTTCGCCGGGCCGGTCGTGGGCGTCCATCGTCGCCCGGTCCATGGTCGCCATCTCGACCTCCGTGCGCATCAGCGCGCTGGGCACCCCGACGTCGGGCAGCTCGACCCGCGTCGCCACCAGCCGGCCGACGAGCGACCCGAGGTCGGCGGCGGACGCCGTGGCGTCGACGTCGACCTGCGCCGCCACCGAGCTGGGCATGCTCGGGTACAGCGCGTCGGCCGGGTCCTGCACCAGCACCAGACCGCCGCGCTGCCGCACCGCGACCGCACCCGCCGTCCCGTCGTCGAGCGCGCCGGAGCAGACCACCGAGACCACGCGCGGCCCGAGCGCCCGCGCGGCGCTGCGGAACAGCACGTCGACCGCCGGCCGGTGACCGTTCTCGCGCGGACCCCGGGTGGTGCGCACGTGGTCGTCGGAAACCACCAGGTGCCGGTCGGGCGGCGCGACCAGCACCGTGCCCGGGGTCAGCGGCTCGACCTCGTCGGCGAAGCGCACCGGCAGCCGTCCCGCGCGCGCCAGGATGCTGGGCAGCACGCTCGGGCCCTGCGCCGGCAGGTGCAGCACCACCAGCACAGCGGCCGGCAGCTCCTCCGGCAGGTGGCGCACGAGCTGCACCAGGCTGTCGACCCCGCCGGCGGACGCGCCGACCACGACGACGTCGCGGTGTGCCGGCACGTCAGTCGCGCCCGGCGAGCATCGGGTCGAGGCCGGTGTCGACCACCAGCTCGGCGAGCCGGCGCAGCTCGAGGTTGCGCTGCATCGACGCCGCGCGCAGCCGCTCGAACGCGACGTCCGGCGTGATGCGGTGCCGCTCGACGAGCACACCGACCGCCTCGCCGACGCGCTGCCGACCCAGGGCGGCCGCCTGCAGCTGCGCGGCGATCGCCACCTGGCGCAGCGCGATCCCGGCGTGCGCCGCCAGCAGCTCGGTCGCCCGCACCGCGGTCTCGTCGAAGGCCGCCGGGTGCGCGCCCACCACGGCCAGCACGCGGCTGCTGCCGAGACCGACGGCGACCACCCCGCCGCCGAGCGGGTCGTCGGCGACGACCGTGCCGCCGGCCGCGGCCCGCTGCAGCGGCCCGGTCGGGTCGGCGGCCTGCGCGTGGGCGTACGCCGTCACGTGCTCGTCGGTCGCCGCCACGGGGTGGCACGCGTGGCGGCGCACGCGCTCGGTGAGCACCGCACCGTCGGCACCCGGCACCAGCTCGACGGCGGTCTCGACCACCCGCCGGCGGGCTGCGGGCAGGGCGGCCTCGCGGTCGTCCTCCGAGAGGTCGGCCAGCTCCTGCACCAGCGCGAGCACCCCCCGGGCGACGGCGTCGTCGACCTGGGGCCGGGCCTGCGCCGGCGGCTCGTCGAGGGCGTGCGGCCCGGTCGCCAGCTCGTGCAGGTGCCACCGCAGCACGGTGCGCCCGGTGCGCGGTTCGACCGCCCGGGTCACCTCGAGCGAGACCGGCAGGTCGGGTGCGCCGGCGCGGGCCAGCCGCACCGGCGTCAGCGGCAGCACGTCGCGCACGTCGCGGGCGGCACCGAGCGCCGTCCGCACGGCGTGCCGGTCGTCGAGCACGAACCAGGTCGCGAGCGGGCGCGGGGTGCGCCGGGCGAGCGGCTGCCGCACGAGCCGCTCGGCCGCCCGGTTGACCGAGAGCACCAGACCCTGGTCGTCGGTCACCACGTGCGCGTCCTCGGCGGCGCCCAGCAGCTGGTCGCGCTCGCCCGCGCTGCGCAGCAGCTGGGCACGGGTCTGCTGCAGCTCCTCGTGCTGCACCCGCAGCTCCTCCTCGGCGACCACGAGCTGCTGCACCAGCTCGCCGAGCTCGCCGGCCAGCTCGCCGGGGTCGGCGTCCGGCCCGACGAGCCGCAGCAGCCGGGCGCGCTGCTCGCCCAGCCCGTCGAGGAACCGGTCGATCTGCGGGTGGTCCGTCACCGGGGCCTCCAGTCGCTGCCGCGGTCGGCACTGGTGTCGGCGCCGGGGCGGTGCCAGTCTGTCAGCAACCGGCGACGTCGTCCCAGCTCCCCGGACGGGGTGTCGCCCGTCGTCCTGCGAGTGCGTCCACCGTCCAGGCGGTTGTAGGGTCGGGGCGGTTCGACAGCGAGCCACCGGCGTCTCAGCGCCCCTTCGAGAGGCGACAGGTCATGCCCGACACGAGCACCAGCTCGCCGGCCCCGTCCGTGGCAGAGGTCCTGGCCGCCTTCCGCGACCTCGGCGACGAGCTGCGCTCGGTGCCGGGCGACGGGCTGGCCGCCGTCGCGCAGGTCGCGGTGCTGAGGGTGCCGGCCGCCGACCGGGCGAGCATCACGCTCGGCCGCGACGGGCGGTTCTGGACCGTGGCGGCGACCGACGACCGGGCTCAGCAGGCCGACGAGGTGCAGTACGAGCTCGGCTCCGGCCCGTGCGTCGACGCGATCGTCGACGACACGGTGTACGACCCGGGCGACGTCGCCGAGGACGACCGCTGGCCCGAGTACGGCCGGCGGATCGCCGAGCAGGGCGTGCGCAGCATGCTGAGCTACCGGCTGGTGCTGATGGACGAGGCGCAGGCCGACACCATCGGCGGGCTGAACCTCTACTCGGACACCCCGCACGCCTTCGACGACGCCGACCTGCGCACCGGGCAGCTGCTGGCGACGCACGGCGCGGTGATGGCGTCGGCCGCGGGCGACCGCGCCCGCGCAGAGCACCTGCAGCAGGCGCTGCTGTCCAACCGCGAGATCGGTGTCGCCATGGGCATCCTGATGGCCCGGCACACCCTGACCCGAGACCAGGCCTTCGACCTGCTCAAGCTGGCCAGCCAGCACACCAACCGCAAGCTGCGCGACGTCGCCACCGAGGTCGCCGACACCGGCACCCTCGAGCTGCCCGCTCCCCGGGCCCGCGCGCACCGCGACGCGACGGGCCCCCGAGGGCACGGCCGGCGCTAGCCGCCCGTCACCCGCCGCCGCAGCCGCCGCACCACGCGCACAGCCGCCAGCACGCTCAGCACCGTCGGGGCCGCGACGACGAACGGCGTCAGCGCCTGGTGGCTGAGGTCGGCCCGGCCCCGGCCGACGCGCGACGACAGGCCGCCCCGCGTCAGCTCGCTGCGCAGACCGAGCTCGGCGACCAACCGGTCGGGGTGGCCCCGCAGCAGCGACGTGACCCGGCTCTCCACGACGTCGACCCGGTCACCGGCCACGAGCAGCAGCCAGTGCGCCGCACGCGCCTCGCTGAACGTCTTGTAGGAGTAGCGGCGCAGCACGCCGGACAGCCCCTTGAGCGGCACCGACGTGCCGAACACCGGCGGCAGCGTCTCGTGCTCGATCGACCGCTCGCGCGGCTGCTCCTCGGGCTGCCGGTCCGGGAACTCCCAGTGCGCGCCGTTCTCGCGCGGGTCGACGAGGCGCTCGCGCGGGAAGGCCGGGCGGTCGGCCGGGTCGAGGTCGCTCCCCCAGCCGGGGATGCGGGCCCGCAGCTGCTCGGTCGTCTCGGGCAGCGGGGGCTTGCTCGCCGTGTAGGTCATGACGTCCGTCCCCTCAGGCCGCGTCGCCGGGCACGATGAGCGGCTTGATGCAGCCGTCGAGCTTGTTGCTGAACATGTGATAACCCTCCGCGATGTGCTCGAGCGGGATGCGGTGCGTCACGACGTCGCTGGGCCTCAGGTGCCCCGCCCGGATGTGCTCGAGCAGCCGCGGCCACTGCCGCTTGACCGGGCACTGGTTCATGCGCAGCGTCAGGCCCTTGTTGAACGCGTCGCCGAGCTTGACCGCGCTGAACAGCGGGCCGTAGGCGCCCATGATCGACACCGTCCCGCCCTTGCGCACGGCGTCGATCGCCCAGTTGACCGCCACCGGCGAACCGCCCTGCAGCTTGAGCTGCGCCGACGTCACGTGCTGCACGAAGTTGCCGGACGCCTCCGCGCCCACGCAGTCGATCACCGCGTCGGCACCGAGACCGCCGGTGTCGTGCTTCAGGTGCACCACGACGTCCTTGACGTGCGTGAAGTTCAGCGTCTCGGCGTGGGCGAAGGTGCGTGCCTTCTCGAGCCGCTCGTCGAGGTGGTCGACCACGATCACCCGGCCGGCTCCCATGAGCCACGCCGACTTCGCGGCGAACAGCCCGACCGGGCCGGCGCCCAGCACCACCACGACGTCGCCCTCCACGACGTCGGCGAGCTGCGCCCCGAAGTACCCGGTGGCCAGCGCGTCGGTCATCAGCACCGCGTCGTCGTCGTCGAGCCAGTCCGGTACGAGGCTCGGGCCGACGTCGGCCAGCGGCACGCGCACGTACTCGGCCTGCCCGCCGTCGTAGCCGCCGCTGGTGTGCGAGTAGCCGTACATGCCGCCGACGGCCGTCGCGTTCGGGTTCACGTTGTGGCAGTTGGAGAACAGGCCGCGCGCGCAGAAGAAGCAGGACCCGCAGTAGACGTTGAAGGGCACCATCACGCGGTCGCCGACCTGCAGGTGCTCGACCGACGGGCCCACCTCGTGCACCACGCCGACGAACTCGTGGCCGAACGTCGTGCCGACCCGGGTGTCGGGCATCATCCCGTGGTACAGGTGCAGGTCCGACCCGCAGATCGCCGCGCGCGTCACCCGCACGACCGCGTCGTTCGGGTGCTCGATCCTCGGCAGGTCCTTCTCGGTGACGCGGATCCTGTACGGCCCGCGGTACTCCATGGCGCGCATGCTGCCTCCGGGTGCGGTGGCCGGCCGATGGCCCGCCGTCCGCTCGAACGTAACCGCGGCCCGGTGACCCCGCCGCTCGGGCGGGGGTGCAGTCGCGGCGCCGCTACTCGCGCACGTCGGCCGGGCCGGGGCCGAGCGGCAGACCGGCTGCGGCCCAGGCCTCGACGCCCCCCACGACGTCGGTCGCGCGGTGCAGCCCGACCCGCTGGAGGCTGGCCGCGGCGAGGCTCGACGAGTACCCCTGCCGGCACAGCACGACCACGAGCAGGTCGGGCCCGGTCGCCTCGGGCAGCCGGTTCGCTGACGTCGGGTCGAGCCGCCACTCCAGGACCGTGCGGTCGATCACCAGGGCGCCCGGCACCTCGCCCTGCCGTGCGCGCTGCGCGGCGGTGCGGGTGTCGACGAGCAGCGCCTCGCCGCGCGCCTGCAGCTCGTGCGCCTGCTCGGGGCCGAGCCGGTCGAGCCCGGCGCGGGCGGCCGCGAGCTCACGGGCGACGCCCGTGAGCCCCTCGCCCTCGCCGGGCACGTCGCTCGAACCCGATCCGTCCGGTGCGATCGGTGCGGTCGTCAGCGCGCGGCCGGACGACGACGGCGTCCGCCGCTCGCCGGCTGCGCCGAGCGCTCGGCCAGGCTGTGCGTGCGGGTGCCGCCGGCCTGCCCGGCGGCGGTCGAGCGCGGCTGCGCCGGGAACTGCGAGACCCCGGCCGAGCCGGAGCCCG
>NZ_BAAHBM010000104.1:0-10094 GCF_054776675.1 Angustibacter aerolatus | reverse complement strand
GACGCCGGCCGCCAGCACCCGGGCCACGCGCCGAGCCGGTGCCCCCGTGCCGGGCTCGACCGTGCCCAGCCGCGCGGCATCGAGCACGGCCGCCTCGAGCAGCTCGTCGCTCGGCCGGCCGCCGCCACCTGCCAGCTCGTCGGCGCGCAGCGCCCGCCGCAGCCGGCGCAGGCCCATCGCGTCGGTGCCGCCGAGCGGCGACAGCAGCAGCTGCTCGGCACGACCGGGCGGCAGCGGCTCGTCGCGGCCCGAGGCGAGGTCGAGCGCGATCTCGAAGGCGTCGAGCAGCGGCACGACGGCCGGCTGGTCGCGCACCGGCAGCTCGGTGAGCGGCACGTCGACCGGCACCCCCGCCTGGTCGAGACCCCGCCGCAGGGCCGCCGAGCGAGCCCGGCCGCGGACGAGCACGGCCATGTCGGACCAGGGCACCCCCTCCAGCACGTGCTTGCGGCGCAGCAGCTCGACCCCGACGACGGTCTCGACGGCGACGGAGCGCACCACGTGGACGACGCGCTCGCCCGCCGGTGCACCCGCGGGCGGCGCCGCGGCCCGCTGCCGGCCCCCGCCGACGGCCCCGACCCGGGCCGCGACCCGCCCGGTGACGGCGCGCAGCACCCGGCCCTGCCGCCACGAGGAGCCCAGCACGACCGTGGACGCCGGACCGGACGGCGGGTCGGCGAGCAGCAGGCCGGGGTCGGCGCCGCGGAAGCCGAGCGTCGTGGCGTCGGGGTCGCCGACGACGAGCAGGTCGGGCCGCGGCCCCACCACCGCGTGGACCAGCTGGGCGACGGCGGGCGTGGCCTCGTGCGCGTCGTCGACCGCGACGAAGCGGATCTCGTCGCGCACCCCGGCGAGCAGGTCGTCGTTGGCCTCGAGCGCGGCCACCGCGTCGACGGCGACGGCGGCCGGGTCGCGCCCGCCCGGGGCGGCCAGGGAGGTCACCTCGAGGTACTCGCGCAGCACCCGGGCCGCCGCGACCCACTCGGGCCGGCCGGTGTCGCGCCCGGCGACCGCCAGGTCGACCGGGTCGACGCCGCGCTCGACGGCCCGCATCAGCAGGTCGCGCAGCTGCCCGCGGAAGCCGCGGGTGCCGAGCGCGGCCGCGAGCTGCAGCGGCCAGCCCGGCTCGGACCCGACACCGGCCGCGTGCCCGGCGAGCAGCTCGCGCAGCACGACGTCCTGCTCGGGCCCGGTGATGAGCCGCGGTGGCGGGTCGCCGGCGAGGGCCGCCGCGCGCCGCAGCACGCCGAACCCGAAGGACTGCGGGGTGCGGGCCAGCGGCTCGGTGACCGTGCGACCCAGCCGGGCCGTCACCCGCTCGCGCAGCCGCGTCGCCGCCAGGCGCGAGGGCGCGAGCACGAGCACCTGGCCCGGCGACAGCCCGTCGCGCTGCACCCGGTCGACGACCGCCTCGACGAGCGCCGTGGTGCCACCGGCACCCGGCGCCGCGAGCACCCGCAACGGGCTGCCGCGGTGCGCCACGACCGCGCGCTGCGCGGGGTCGAGCTGCTGAGGCGGCTCGCCCACCAGCCGCTCGCGCCGCACGCGCAGCACCGGCCCGGGGGCGGCGTGCGCGCGGCGTGCGGTGGGTGTCTCGGTCACGACGCAGATCCCATCACGAGCCACCGACAGCCGGGCGACGAGCGGCGACAACGGTTGCCGCGCAAGCGCTCTCGGCCGTCACCGGCCGTCCCAGCGGGCCCTCGACAGGTCGACGCGCGTGCCGCGCAACGGCGTCCCCTCGCGCCGGTAGTGCTCCATCGCCCGCTCGCGCAGGTCGGGCACCACCGAGCCGTCGGCGCGCAGCACCCGCCACCACGACGTCGCCGCACCGTGCCGCGCCATCACCGAGCCGACGCCCCGCGGGCTGCTCGTGCCCAGGTACTCGGCCACGTCGCCGTAGCTCAGCACCTGGCCGGGCGGGATGCGGTCGACGACGTCGAGCACCGCGGCGGCGAAGTCGCTCAGCTCGCCGACACCGGTCTCCTGCTGCGCGCCCACCGGCACATCCCACCAGACCCGGGGTCAGTCGCGCCGCAGCGCGGCCCAGGCCAGCACGCCGCCGGTCAGGTGCCGGGCGTCCGGGTGCCCGGCGTCGAGCAGCACCCGCAGCGCGCGGGCCGACCTCGCGCCCGAGCGGCAGTGCAGCACGACCGGCCGGTCGAAGGGGACGTCGGCGAGCGCCGTGCCGTCGTCGAACCGGCCCACCGGCACGTTGACCGACCCGGGCACGACGAGCCCGACGCGCTCGTCGGGTTCGCGGACGTCGACCACCACCGGCACCGGGCCGGCACCAGCGAGCTCGGCGGCCAGCCCGGCGGCGTCCACGACGGGCAGCCCGTCGGACGGCGGGGCGGCACGGTCGGACCACACCTCGTGCAGCCCGGTCGCGCGGGTGATCGTCGGTGCCTCGCCGCAGACCGCGCAGCCGGGGTCGCGGCGCAGCGGCAGCTCGTCCCAGGTGGCTGCCAGGGCGTCGTGCACCAGGAGGCGGCCGGTCAGGGTGCGGCCGGCGCCGGTCACCAGCTTCACGACCTCGGCCGCCTGCGCCGCGCCGATCGACGCGCAGACCACGCCCAGCACGCCCGCCTCCGAGCACGACGGCACCGCACCCGGTGGCGGCGGCTCGGGGAAGACGCACCGGTAGCACGGCCCGTGCCCGGCCCAGAAGACGCTCACCTGCCCGTCGAAGCGCAGCACCGAGCCCCACACCAGCGGCAGGCCGAGCACGGCGCAGGCGTCGTTCACCAGGTAGCGGCTCGGGAAGGTGTCGGTGCCGTCGACCACGACGTCCCAGCCCTCGAGCAGGCGCAGGGCGTTGCCGGCACCCACCCGCTCCTGCAGCCGCACCACCTCGACCAGTGGGTTCACCGCGCGCAGCGCGTCGGCCGCCGAGTCGACCTTCGGCCGGCCGACGTCGGCGTCGCCGTGCACGACCTGGCGCTGCAGGTTCGACAGCTCGACGACGTCCGGGTCGACCAGGCCGATCGTGCCCACGCCGGCGGCGGCGAGGTACAGCAGCACGGGCGACCCGAGCCCGCCCGCACCGACCACCAGCACGCGCGCCGCCGACAGCCGCCGCTGCCCGGCGTCACCCACCTCGGGCACCAGCAGGTGGCGGTCGTACCGCAGCGCCTGCTCGGCCGACAGCGGCGGACCCGGCTCGACGATCGGCTGCTGACTCACTGCCGCAGCGTACGTCGGTGCACCGCACCGGCGACGGCGCTACGACGTCGGGTGGGGCCAGGCGTTCGGCCGGCAGGGCGCCACCTGCTTGGTCTGCTGCTGCATCACCGGGGCCAGCTCGCCGCGCTCGCCGCAGAACTCGTGGTGGTGGCCCAGCGCGTGACCCACCTCGTGGTTCACGACGTACTGCCGGTACTGCGCGACCGAGTCGAACTCGGGGGTGGCGAGGGCCCACCGGTACGACGTGAGCACGGCCCGGCCGCCGATGCTGCACGAGAGCCGGCCGCGCGTCACGAGCGGGCGGCACAGCCGGGCCGAGGTGTCGGGGCTGGCCAGCACCACCGTGATGTCGGCGCGGCCGTCGGTGCGGGCGAACGTCATCCGGCCGCCGTGGCCCCAGGAGCGCGGGTCGTTGAGCGTGGCCATGACGGCGTCGGCGAACGCCACCGGGTCGACGTCGACACCCCCCTCGACCTGCACGCGCACCCGGTGCACCGTGCCGCGACCGGGCGCCGGCACCGACCCGGGCACCGTGCGCAGCACCCCCGTGCCGCGCTCGGTGACCGTGACCTCGGCCGTCTTCACGGGAGCCTCCGACGCGCTGGCGCGCGGCGTGGACGACGGCGTCCTCGTCGGCGTGGACCGCGTCGCGGTGGGCGTCGCAGGGCGGGTCGCGGACGCCGATCCGGGGGCGGCGGCGCCCTCCGCCCGGTCGGCGGGGTCGGCCGGCCCGAACGCGACCGCGCGAACACCGAGCCCGACGGCGACGGCGGCCAGCACCGCGAACACGGCGGCGAGCAGCCGGCGGCGGCGCAGGGCGTCGGACGAGGTCATCGGCGCGAGTGTGGCAGGCGGCACCGACGCCCGGCGGCAGCGCTCAGCCGACGGGCGCGTCGCCGGGCGCGGCGGCCCGGTCGAAGGCGTCGAACGTCGCGCGCACCAGCGCGTCGTACGCCCCCTCGCGGGTGTCTCGGTCGACGACCGAGGAACCCGTGAGCCGGTCGACGCCGCTCTCGGACAGCAGGGTCAGCACCACGACGGCCACCGTCGAGCCACCGACGCCCAGCAGGTCGACCGCGACGGCGTCGAGACGGGGGCAGGTGCCCACGGCGTCCTCGACGGCGCGAGCGGTCGCGGTGACGACGGCCCAGGACGCCTCGGACCCCTCGGCCACCCCCGTCGACGTGCCGGACGCGGTGCGAAGCCGCACCGCCGCCATCGACCCCGCCGGGCAGGGTGCGACCAGCACCTGCTCGACCTCGACCCGCCCCTGCTCCTGCACCTCTCGATGGTGCCAGTCGCAGCCCGCCGCACCACCATCGCGCCACGCCCCAGCGGCCGGACGGGTGACGACCCGTAGGATCGCACGCGACGTCCGCCGTGCCCGGCGGCGCGCGGCGAGCGCAGGAGGCCTCTGGTGACGACGACGTCGTCGGCCCGCCGGCGCGGGGCGCGGCTGCCGCGCGACGCCCGTCGCGCGCAGCTGCTCGTCGCGGCGCAGGAGGTGTTCGTGCGCGCCGGCTACCACGCCGCCGCGATGGACGAGATCGCCGAGACGGCCGGGGTCTCCAAACCCGTGCTGTACCAGCACTTCCCCAGCAAGCTCGAGCTCTACCTGGCGCTGCTCGACACGCACACCGGCGACCTGGTCGACGCCGTCCGGCAGGCGCTCGCCTCGACCACCGACAACAAGGAGCGGGTGGCCGGCACGATGGCCGCCTACTTCGAGTTCGTCGACCGCGAGGGCGAGCCGTTCCGGCTGGTCTTCGAGTCCGACCTCACGAACGAACCCGAGGTGCGCGAACGGGTCGACCGGCTCACCGAGCACTGCGCGGACGCCGTGGCCGAGGTCATCGCCGACGACACCGACCTGCCACCCGCGCAGGCCAAGCTGCTCGCCGTCGCCCTGACCGGCATGGCGCAGGTGACCGCGCGGTACTGGATGTCGCAGGGCGAGTCGGTGCCGCGCGACGCCGCGAGCCGGCTGATCGGCCAGCTCTCGTGGCGGGGGCTCGGCGGCTTCCCGAAGAAGGGCGAGGGCGAGCGGTGACGCCGACGGCGAACACGGCGCACCAGGCGGAACAGCGACCGCGCGGCGCCCGTTAGCCTGCTCCGAGACACCCCAACGCGGCGGGCACGGGCCGGGCCGCGGCACGACGAACCCAGCCGGGAGGCACCGCAGTGGAGGTCAGGATCGGCGTCCAGAACGCCGCACGCGAGATCATGCTGGAGTCCGCACAGAGCGCCGACGAGGTCGCAGCCCTCGTCGACGCGGCCATCTCGGCCGGCGGCACCCTGCGACTGGCCGACAGCACCGGGCGCACCGTCCTCGTGCCGGCATCGGTGCTGGGCTACGTCGAGCTCGGCGCCGAGACCGAGCGCCGGGTCGGCTTCGGCATCGGCTGAGCACGCGCTGAGCACGGGCACCGGCGAGACCGGTGCCCGTTGCGGATGCGAGCACCGTCGGGTGCTGTCAGAGTCCTCCCGCCGGGACACCCCGGTCGCAGACGGAAGGATTCACCACCATGGGCACCATCGGCGCCATCATCGGCACCATCATCTTCGGGGCCATCATCGGCGTGCTCGCTCGGCTCGTGATGCCGGGCAAGCAGAACATCAGCGCCATCGCCACGGTCGTGCTGGGCATCCTGGGCGCGCTGGTCGGGTACTGGGTGTGGGGCAAGAACGACGGCGGTGGCATCGACTGGCTGCGCTGGGTCACCAGCATCCTGGCGGCCATCGTGTTCGTCGTGATCTACGGCGCGATCACGGGGCGACGCACCGCGCGACGCTGACCGACCTGCAGCACCTGCAGCACCTGCACCGCGAGCGAGCCGCGGACGCCCTGGGCGTCCGCGGCTCGTCCTGCGTCCGGGGACCTGCGCCGCAGGGGCTCAGGCCGACATGCCCAGCCGGCCCATCCGGCGGGTGTGCTCCTCGGTGAGCCGGGCGAACATGCGGCCGATCTCGGCCAGGTCGGCGCCGCGACGGGTGGCGCTGCCGATGAGCAGCGACGAGAGCGCGTCGCGCTCGGCCGCCACCCGCTGCGCCTGCGACAGCGCCTCGCCCACGAGCCGCCGTCCCCACAGCGCCAGACGCCCCGCGACGCTGGGGTCGCGCTCGACGGCGGCGCGCACCGCCTGCACCGCGAAGTCCGCCTGGCCCATGTCCTGCAGGACCTCGTGCACCAGCTCGCGCGTGCGCTCGTCGAGGTACTCCGCCACCTCGCGGTAGAAGTCGCCCGCGATGCCGTCGCCCACGTAGGCCTTGACCAGCCCCTCCAGCCAGGTCGACGGGCGGGTGCGGTCGTGGAACTCGTCGATCGGCGTCACGAACGGCTGCATGGCGGCGCGGACGTCGGCGCCCATCTCGCGCAGGCGGTCCTCGAGCAGCTCGTAGTGGCGGAACTCCCCCGCCGACTGGCGCCCCAGCGAGGCCTTGTCGGCGAGGGTCGGCGCCAGCTCGGCGTCCGCGGCGAGCCGGCTGAACGCGGTCAGCTCGCCGTAGGCCATCGCGCCCAGCAGGTCGACGACGGCCGCGCGGTGCTCCGGGTCGGCGAAGGGGTCGTCGTCCACCGGGGGCTGCGTCATGCGCCAGAGCCTAGGACGTACCGGTACCATGGACGTGATCCCGGATGCCCGGTCGGACAGAACGCACGGAGCACGGCGGCCCCTGGCCGCCACGACGCCACCGATCGGCTCCCCATCGCGGAGCGGCCCGTCACACGACGTGCGGCCCCCGCCCGACCGAAGGCCCTTCCGACCCATGACCACACAGCCCCAGGACGACGCCGTGGACGCCGCGGACGTCATCGCCACCACGATCACCGACGAGGCCGTCCCCGTCGTCCCCGAGCGCACGTTCGCCGACTACGCAGTGCGCCCCGAGATGGTCGAGGCGCTCGCGCGCGTCGGCATCCTGCACCCCTTCCCCATCCAGGCCATGACGCTGCCGGTCGCGCTGGACGGGCACGACATCATCGGCCAGGCCAAGACCGGCACCGGCAAGACCCTCGGGTTCGGCCTGCCGCTGCTGCAGCGCACCACCGGCCCCGGCGAGCCCGGGTTCGACGAGCTGGCCTCCCCCGGCAAGCCGCAGGCGCTGGTCGTCGTCCCCACCCGCGAGCTCGCCGTGCAGGTGGCCGGCGACCTCACGACCGCCTCGACGCTGCGCAGCACCCGCGTGCTCACCGTCTACGGCGGCCGGGCCTACGAGCCGCAGGTCGAGGCGCTGCAGCGCGGCGTCGAGGTCGTCGTCGGCACCCCCGGACGCCTGCTCGACCTGGCCCAGCAGGGTCACCTCGACCTCGGTCACGTGCGCTGCCTGGTGCTCGACGAGGCCGACGAGATGCTCGACCTGGGCTTCCTGCCGGACGTCGAGCGGCTGCTCGCGCTCACGCCGTCCGGCCGCCAGATGATGCTGTTCTCGGCCACCATGCCCGGCGCGGTCGTCTCGCTGGCCCGCCGCTTCATGGCGCAGCCCACGCACATCCGCGCCATCGACCCGACCGACGACGGCGCCACGCTGAAGGCGATCACCCAGGTCGTCTACCGGGCGCACGCCCTCGACAAGGTCGAGATGCTGGCCCGCATGCTGCAGGCCGAGGGCCGCGGCCTGGTGATGATCTTCGCGCGCACCAAGCGCACCGTCGCGAAGGTCGCCGAGAGCCTGACGGAGCGCGGCTTCGCGGCCGCCGCCATCCACGGCGACCTCGGCCAGGGCGCCCGCGAGCAGGCGCTGCGAGCCTTCCGCGGCGGCAAGGTCGACGTGCTCGTCGCCACCGACGTCGCCGCGCGCGGCATCGACGTCGAGGGCATCACGCACGTCGTGAACTACCAGTGCCCCGAGGACGAGAAGACCTATCTGCACCGCATCGGGCGCACCGGCCGGGCCGGCCGCACCGGCGTCGCGGTCACCTTCGTCGACTGGGACGACATGCCGAAGTGGGGCATGATCGACCGCACCCTCGACCTGGGGATCCCGGAGCCCGTCGAGACCTACTCCAGCTCGCCGCACTTCCTCGAGGAGCTGCGCATCCCGGCCGGCACGAAGGGCACGCTCCCCCGCGCCAACCGCACCCGCGCCGGCCTCGACGCCGAGCAGGTCGAGGACCTCGGCGAGACCGGCAAGCAGCACCGGGGGGACCGCGGCGACCGCGGCGACCGCGGTGCCCCGCGCGGCGGTCGCGGTGGCCGCGACGGCTCGCGCGAGCACCGTCCGGCCGACGGCGCGGGCGAGGGTCAGCGTCGTCCCGAGGGCGACCGCCCGGCGCGCAGCCGTCGGCGCACCCGGGGCGGCGAGGGCGTCTCCAGCGCCGGCGCCGACCAGGTCGCGCCGACCGAGGCGGCCGACCGCCCGGCCGACGTCGAGAGCCAGGGCGTCGACGGGGAGGGCGCGCCGCGCCGCCGCCGCCGTCGTGGCGGCCGCGGTCGCGGTCAGGGTGCGTCGTCGGCCGTGGAGTCGACCCCAGCCGAGTGACCCTCCGCGAGGGCGGACGAACCGGGCGATCTCACCACGTCTCGCCCGCCCTCTGGGGCCCGCGCAGGGTCACACTGGACCTGTGCACCTGATCCAGACCGTCGGCAGCCAGCCGCGTGAGGTGTCGCGGGTGCGGCACCTCGTGGCCGACGCGCTGCACGTCTGGGGCGTGACGAGCGACGACACCGACGTCGTGGTGCTGCTGACCAGCGAGCTCGTGACGAACGCGATCCGGTACGGCAGCCCGCCCGTCGTCGTCCACGTCGACCTCGACGCCCCGGCGCTGGTCGTCGCGGTCGACGACGGCGACGTCGACCGCGCGGTCGCCGCCCGGGTGCAGCCCGTGGACGACGTCCCATGGGACGCCGGCGGCGGTCGAGGGCTGCAGCTGGTGGAGTCGTTGTCGGACCGCTGGGGTGTGCTCGCCCGGCGCCAGGGCAAGCGGGTGTGGTTCGAGCTGCACCTCGCGTGACGGCCGACCGGGGCGCTCCCCGAGGTGCGCCCCGGCACGTCGCCTGCGACGGTGGTCCGGTGGCACAGGGTCGAGAAGCGGCCGGCCACCGCTCGGGGGTGGGCGGTGCCGGTGTGCGTGCACCCACCGCCGGGCTGCTGAACCCGCACTCGGTCACCTGGCGCCTGCACGCCGATCCCCTGCTGGGCCTGACGGTGCTGCGCGCGCACCTGCTGTTCGCCCTGCACCCGGTCGCGGCCGCCGCGGGCGCCGAACCGCCCTTCGGCGGCGACGTGTGGGCGCGGGTGTCGCGCACCACCGAGTACCTGACCACCACGACCTTCGACGACGCGGCGGCGGCCCTCGCTGCGGTGGCGCGCGAGCGCGCGGTGCTCGCCGGCAGCGTCGCGGTCGACCCGCGCACGGGGGCGCAGCACGCGCTCGACGAGCCGGGCATGCTCGTCTGGTGGCACCTGTGCCTCACCGAGTCGGTGCTGTCGGTCATCAGCCGCTCGGGCGCCGGGCTGGACGCCGCGGACGCCGACCGCTACCTGCTGGAGCAGGTCGTCGCGGGCGCGCTGCTGGGCGTCGACCCGACCCACCTGCCCGACGACCTCGAGACGCTCCGCGACGGCTTCCGGCAGGCGCGGCCGCAGCTCATGGCCACGCCGGACGCCCTCGACGACGTCGCCACCGCCGTGGCCGGTGCGACCCCGCACGCCGCGGTGACCCGGCGTCCGGCCTGGGTGCAGATGGCCGGGCTGGCCTACGCCACGCTGCCCGGCTGGGCCCGCCGGGCGTACGCCGGGGCGCGCGCGCCGGGCGGGGTCGCGGCGCTCGAGGGCGCGGCCGTGACCGTCGCGCTGCACGCGCTTCGGACCGGGCTGCGCGGCGAGCAGCTGGACGCCGTCACAAGTCGGAGGCCAAGCGGTCTTAGGAAGACAAAGTCTCGTGTCAACTCCTTGGCTCACAGAACGAC
>NZ_BAAHBM010000103.1:0-10114 GCF_054776675.1 Angustibacter aerolatus | reverse complement strand
CGGCGGGCATCGCGCTGGTCGCCGTCGCCGCGGCGGGCTGCACCGCCCTGCCGGCGGGCCTGGCCACCCAGCTCGCCGACCGGGCCGACACCGGCTGCCCGGACGAGGCGCCCGACCGGCTCGACGTCTGCGTGCAGCACCGGGGCGGCGGCTCGACCACGCTCGTCGTCGGCGACTCGACGGCCCGGGCCCTGCTGCCGGGGCTGGTCGAGCAGGCCGGCCGCTCCGGCGACACCGTCGTCGAGGCCGCGTGGCAGCGCTGCACGGTGACCGGGCTGCTCGTGGTGCCGAACGGCATGACGGCGCCCGACCGCCCGGCCCGCACCTGCCACGAGCAGGCGGTGGACGCCGTGGCCGCGGCGCTCACGACGTACCGCCCCGACGTGGTGCTGGTCAGCGAGTTCTGGGCGCACCACCAGGCGCTCGACGTCGACGGCACGCGGCTGGCACCCGGCACCGCGCCCCACGACGCCGCCCTGGCCGCCGGGTACGCCGCGCTCGTCGAGCGGGCCGCCGCGGTGGGGGCCCGCACGGTGTTCGTCGAGGTGCCGCCGCCCGGCCGGTCGATCGGGCCGTACGTCGCGGCAGGCCGACCGGCCGGCCGCGAGACCGGCGCGTTCGACGGCGCCTACGTCGACGGCTTCGACGTGCTGCTGCGCCGGGTCGCGGCCGACCACCCCCGCGACGCGGTGACGGTCAGCGTCACCGACGTGCTCTGCCCCGGCGGCGACTGCGCCGGCGTGCAGGACGGCGCGGTCGTGCGGGCGGACGGGGTGCACCTGACGGCCGCCCGGTCCCGGCAGCTGGCGCCGGTGCTGCTGCAGCGGGTCGCGTCGGCGCTCGCGGACTAGTGCCCGTGGTGGGCGTGGACCACCGCGTGACCGCGACCGCGGGCGATGAGCGCGCGGTTCACCGGCACCGTCACGACGAACGCCACGACCAGCGACAGCACCAGCGAGCCCCAGAACAGGGCGTCGGCCAGGGTCGAGTCGAGCGCGCCCGGCACGGCCAGCACGAAACCGTTGTCGACCAGCTCCATGACGGCGATCGAGACGGTGTCGGCCGCCAGCGCGACGCCCACGGCCCGACGCAGCGGCACGCCGTCGCGCAGCACCGGCAGCATCGTGAGGGAGTACCCGAACACGAAGGCCAGCACGACCGACAGCACGATGCTCGACAGGTCGGTCAGGCCCAGCGCGGTGGCCAGCACCATGCCGAGCACCTCGCCGATCGCGCAGCCGGTCAGGCAGTGCAGGGTCGCGGTGACGGCGGTGCCCCACGACGCGTCGCGCGCGTCGTGCCCGACGTGCGCCGTCACGACCGCACCAACCGCGCGATCGCCGCCGACGCCTCCCGCAGCTTCGCCTCGCGCTCCGGCCCGCCCTCGGTCACGGCGTCCGCGACGCAGTGCGCGAGGTGCTCGTCGAGCAGGCCGAGGGCGACCGCCTGCAGCGCCTTCGTCGCGGCCGACACCTGGGTCAGCACGTCGATGCAGTACTGGTCCTCCTCGACCATGCGGGCGATGCCGCGCACCTGCCCCTCGACGCGGCGCAGCCTGCGCAGCTGGGCGTCCTTCGTGGCGGCGTAGCCGGGGGCAGCGTGGTCGTGCGCGTCGTCCATGCGGTCGAGTATACCCCCCGCGGGTATCAGGGACGGTCATGATGGGGCGGTGGCTGCGAGAGAGAGCGCCGGCGTGCTGCTGCACCGCGGGGTCGGCGCGGGGCGAGAGGTGCTGCTGGCGCACATGGGCGGGCCCTTCTGGGCGCGCAAGGACGCCGGGGCGTGGACCATCCCCAAGGGCGAGCCCGAGCCGGGGGAGTCGCTGCTCGACTGCGCCCGCCGCGAGTTCACCGAGGAGCTCGGCCTGCCGGTGCCGGACGGCGAGCTGCGGCCGCTGGGCTCGGTGCGGCAGTCGGGCGGCAAGGTGGTCACCGCGTGGGCGCTCGCGGCCGACCTCGACGTGACCGCGGTGGTGCCGGGCACGTTCGAGCTGGAGTGGCCGCCGCGGTCGGGACGCCGGCAGTCGTTCCCCGAGGTCGACCGGGCCGAGTGGTTCGGGCTCGCCGAGGCGGCGACGCGCGTGGTGGCCGGCCAGCGGGGGCTGCTCGACCGGCTGGCCGGGCTCGACGGCGCCGACCCGTCCTGAGCGGGCCGGTCAGCCCTCGCCCGCGCGGCGATCGGCGTGCCGCACCCGGCCCCGCTTCACCGCGTACATCGCGTCGTCCGCGGCCTGCAGCAGCTGCTCGACCGACGTCGGCCCGTCGGACGTCGCCTGGCCGGTGCTCACCCGCACCCGCCGGCCGGGCGTCAGCCGGGCCCAGTCCACCTCCTCGAGCGCCTGCTCGAGCCGGGCCGACAGGGCGTCGGCCTCCGCGCGGCCGGCGCCGGGCGCGAGCACGACGAACTCGTCGCCGCCGAGCCGCACGACGACGTCCTCGCTGCGGGCGACGTCCTGCAGCACCGCGGCCACCCGCGACAGCACCTGGTCGCCGGTGTGGTGGCCGTAGGTGTCGTTGACCTGCTTGAAGCCGTCGAGGTCGACCAGCACGAGGGAGTGCTGGCGGCGCTCCTGACCGACCGGCAGCGCGCGCTCGAGGGCCCGCCGGTTGCCGACGCCGGTGAGCGGGTCGACGCTCGCCTGCCGCACCGCCCGGCGGGTCTCGCGCTCGAGCCGCTCGACGTCGAGCGCCGCCCGCGCGCCCTGCAGGGTGCTCAGCCGCTGCTGCCAGAGCACCGACGACAGCAGCCGCCCGTACGCCAGACCGGACGTCGCGCCCGGCACCCCCGCCTCGGCCTCGAGCTCGACCAGCAGGGCCCGCGCGGTGGCCACCACGTGCCAGTCCAGACCCGGCTCGAGGTCGTCGACGGCCCGGCGGGCGGCGGCCCGCGCGTCGTCGGTGCGACCGAGCGCCCGCAGGGCCCGCGCCAGCGCGGTGGCCGCGATCACCGGGTAGCCGGCGTAGGCCCGCGAGTCGCCGCCGTCGAGCAGGTCGCGCAGCTCGTCGACGACCTCGGTCGGCGCTGCGGTGGCCCGCGCGCCGAGGCTGACCGCGCGCACGCTGGCGGTGTAGGTGCCCAGCCGGCTCGCCTGCGTGAGCCGGCCGGCGGTGTCGGCCAGCTCGGCGGCTCGCGCCCGGTGCGCCAGCACGTCGTCCGGGCCGGCCAGCTCTGGCACCACCCGCTCCAGCTCGTCGGCCCAGCGCAGGTGCAGCTGGGCGAGGTTCAGCCAGTCGATGACGTCGCTCCCGGGCAGCGGCAGGGCGTCCTCGGGGATCGTGAGCGCCCGCTCGTAGTGCGGCACCGCCAGCTCGTACAGCCGCAGCTCGGCGTAGACCTCGCCGAGCGAGGTGCAGGCCCAGGCCGTCAGGCCGGGGTCGTCGGTGCGGGCCAGCTCGGCCTCCGCGCGGGCGAGGTCGACCAGCGCCGGCTCGACCTGCTGCTGGCGCACGAGGCTCAGCGCGTGCAGGGCGTACCCGTTCGAGGCCCAGCCGGGCGAGCCGGCGTCGAGCGCGATGTGCAGGCAGCGGTCGGCCGCGCGCTGCATGGCCCCGAGGTCGTCGCGCACCATCTCGAGCACCGACACGGCGTACCAGAGCCCGGCCTCCTCGGCGCTCGGCCCTCGGTCGGGGGACAGGTCGTCGAGCGCCTCGTGGGCCAGCCGGGCCGCCTCGTGCACCCCGCCGTCCTGCGCGAGCGTCAGGATGCGCCCGGCGGTCGCCGTCAGGTCCATGCGCGCATTCTCGGCTGCCGGGGGCGTCGTCCGCAGCCCGAGCCGCCGATCGGGGCCCCCGCGTGCGCGGTGCGCGACGGACCGGGTGCGGGCGAAGCGGACGGAACGGGCGGATGGGCGGCGCGACCCGCCCGTCGCGTCAGCGGCGGCGGGCGGACGTCGCGCAGCCGACGCAGGTGGTGGCGGTCGGCCGGGCCTCGAGCCGCCCGGCGGGGATCGGCGCGCCGCACACCTCGCAGACGCCGTACCCGCCCTCGGCCACCCGGCCGGCGACGGCCTCGATGGCGACGACGTCGCGTCCGGCCTGGTCGAGCACCGCCTGCAGCTGCGAGCGCTCGAAGGCGATGGTCGATCCCTCGGGGTCGTGCTCGTCGTCGGTCGACACGTCGCGCGTGGCCTCGATGACGCGGTCGAGGTCGCGCTGCAGGTCGGCCCGGCGGCGCAGCGCGGCGTCGCGCAGGGCGAGCAGCCGCTCCGCCGGACCGGCGTCCGGCGCGGTCACCGCAGCCGCACCACGCGGTCGCCGCAGCGCACCACGTCACCCGCCTGCAGCTGCCGTCCCCGGCGCTGCTCGGGCTCGCCGTTCACCTGGACGGCGCCCTCGGCCAGCAGGGTCTTGGCGTCGGCGCCGGTGTCGGCGAGGTCGGCGAGCTTCAGCAGCTGCCCGAGCCGGATGCCGCCCTCGACCCGCACCTCGTCCGCCGCCGCCAGGTCGCCCTCGTCGTCCACGCGACGAGCCTACGCGGGGGCGCGGCTACCCGCCGAGCAGCCGCAGCACGTCGTCGTGCAGCAGCCCGTTCGTGGCGAGGGCGTCGCCGCCCCACGGGCCGGGCGCGCCGTCGAGCGCGGTGAAGCGGCCGCCCGCCTCGGTGACGATCGGCACCAGGGCCGCCATGTCGTGCAGCGCCAGCTCGGGCTCGCAGGCGACGTCGACGGCGCCCTCCGCCACCAGCACGTACGACCAGAAGTCGCCGTACGCCCGGCTCCGCCAGCAGCGGCGGGTCAGGTCGAGGAAGGCCGGCAGCCGGTCGCGCGCCTCCCAGCCGCTCAGGCTCGAGTACGACAGCGAGGCGTCCGCCAGGTCGTCGACGCCCGACACCCGCAGCCGCGTCGCGGCCGACAGGCTGCGCCCGCTCCAGGCGCCGGTGCCCTGGGAGGCCCACCAGCGCCGGCCGAGCGCGGGGGCCGAGACCAGGCCGACCACCGGCTGGTCGCCGTCGACGAGGGCGATGAGCGTGGCCCACACCGGCACCCCGCGCACGAAGTTCTTCGTGCCGTCGATCGGGTCGACCACCCAGCGGCGGTCCCCGTGGCCGGTCGTCGCCAGCTCCTCGCCGACGACGGCGTCGCGCGGTCGGGTGCGCCGCAGCTGCGAGCGCACGAGCTGCTCGGCCGCGAGGTCGGCGTCGGTGACGGGCGTCAGGTCGGGCTTGCTGCGCACCTGCAGGTCGGCGGCGCGGAAGCGCTCGGTCGTCAGGGCGTCGACCTGGTCGGCGACGACGTGCGCGAGCCGCAGGTCGTCGTCGTAGCCCGGCACGCCCCGCAACCTATCGCGCCCCACCGCCCCGGGAGTCGGCAGCGGACTCCCAGGCGGCTCCCAGCCGCGTCCGGGCGGGACGTGGTGGGATCGGGCTGCCCCGGCACCCCGGTGCACCACCCCCGGCCCAGGAGGTCCACCGTGTTCGACACCGTCCAGGGGCTGCCCGTGCACGCCCTCGTCCTGCACTTCACCGTGGTGCTCGTGCCGCTGATGGCGCTGGTCACCGTGCTCGTGGCCTTCGGGCGCGGCCGGCTGCGCCGGGTGGGTGCCTGGCCGGTCGTGGCCGCGAACGCCCTGCTGGTGGGGCTGGTGTGGGTCACCCAGGAGAGCGGCGAGGCGCTCGAGCGGCGGCTCGGCGAGAGCGCGGCCATCGAGCGGCACGCCGAGATCGCCGACCTGATGATCTGGTTCGCGCTGGGGCTGCTCGTGGTGTCGGTGCTGGTCGCCCTCGCGAGGTCGCGGCGCGGTCCGGCCCCGGTGGTGCTCGGCGCCCTGACCCTCGTCGTCGCGGCCGCGGCCGTCGTCTGGACGGTGCGCACGGGCCACACCGGCTCCGAGGCGGTGTGGCAGGGGATCGTCGACGCGACGAACGGCAGGTGACGGCGGGACGCCGCGGCGCGGGTCGTCTCGCGCCTCGAGCACTCGCCGTGCGTTAGCCATTGACAGGCGTTGAACTTGCTTGTTCCCTAGAGGACAACAGTTCACGGGGCACGCACAGTGCGCCCCACCGCGACGCCCCGAGGTGACCCTGTCATGACGCTGATCGACGCCGGTCCGGAGCAGGTCCGGCACACCGAGCCGACGAGCGCGGCGCCCGCCGCCGTCGCACGCACCGTGCCGCTGGCCCGCGGCTGGGTGCCGGGTGCGGGCCACCTGGTCGGCCTGGCCAAGGGGCCGCTGCAGTTCATGGACGGCCTCGTCGACCAGGGCCCGCTCGTGCGCATGTACATCGGCTCGCGCCCGGTGGTGGTGGTCAACGACCTGACGCTGATCCGCGAGATCCTCGTCGAGCACGTCGAGGACTACACGCGCGGCCTGATCTTCCAGAAGGCCGAGGGCGTGCTCGGCCAGGGGCTGACGGTCGTCGAGGGCGAGGTGCACCACCGGCACCGACGCATGCTGCAGCCGGTGCTGCAGCGGCAGCAGGTGCGCAAGCACCTGCTCGAGATGCAGGAGGTCATCGAGGCCCGGCTGTCGACCTGGCAGCCCGGTGTCGCCTTCGACGCCAACGACGAGCTGCAGGAGCTCGGGATGGACGTCTTCAACCGCGCGCTGTTCAGCGACCGCCTGGCGCCCGAGGCGGCGGCCATGGTGCAGCAGGCCACCCCGGCGTTCATGACCGGCATCGTCGCGATGTCGTTCTACCCGCACCCCCTGCTCGAGCGGGTGCCGATCGGCGTGAACCGGCGCTTCACCCGGGCCCGGGTCAACATGGTGACGGCCGTCGACGAGATCATCGACCGGTTCGAGGGGTCCGACGACCCCGACCAGATCGCGTTCCTCGCCGGCGTCATGGCCGCGAAGGAGAAGCGCACCGGCCGCCGCATGGACCGCGACCAGCTGCGCGACGAGATCGTGAACCTGGTCGTCTCCGGGGCCACGGCGCCAGGCACCACGCTGACCTGGCTGTTCCACGAGCTCGCGCAGCACCCCGAGGTCGAGACCCGGATGATCGACGAGCTCGCGCAGCTCGCCGACGGCCCGCTCTCGCTCGAGGACGTCCAGGGGCTGCCCTACACCTCGGCCGTCATCAAGGAGACGCTGCGGCTGCACACCCCGACCTGGTTCCTCTCGCGGCACTCGCTGCGCGAGACGGTGCTCGGCGGCTACCGGATCCCGGCCGACACCGAGATGGCCTTCAGCCTCACCATGCTGCACCGCCGCAACCCGGTGTTCGCCGAGCCCGAGGCGTTCCGGCCCGACCGCTGGCTCGACGGCAGCCTCGACGACATGCCGCACGACGCCTACATGCCGTTCGGCGCGGGCAAGCACGGCTGCCTCGGCGAGCACTTCGTGCAGCAGGTGATGCTGCTGTCGGTCGCCGGCATCCTGCGGCGCTGGCGGCTGGTGCCGGTCAGCGCGAAGCCGGTGCGCGAGGTGCCCATGGCGCTGGTGCAGGCCAAGGGCCTCCGCGTCGCGCCCCACCGTCTGCCCGCCCGCCGGGCCGCGAGCTAGGAGCCCGATCGTGCCGCTGCAGGTCCCCATGCACATGCCCTTCCCCGACCGGGTCAGCCCCGACCTGGCCCGGGCCGCCGACGTCCAGCTCGACTGGCCCGCCCGGTTCGGGCTGCTGCCCACGCCGCGGTCGCGCCGCCGCCACCTCCAGGGGCGCTTCGCCGAGCTGGCCGCGCGGTTCAACCCGTCGGCCGTCGGGCCCGAGCTCGACCTGTCGGTCGACCAGATGAGCTGGTTCTTCATCTTCGACGACCTCTTCGACACCGCGCTCGGCCGGTCGCCGGAGCAGGCCGTCGACCTGGTGCGCGCGGTGCAGGCGGTGCTCGACCGCGAGCCGGACGTCGACGACGCACCGATCGTGGTGGCGTTCGCCGACGTCTGGCGCCGCAGCCGCGAGGGGATGAGCGAGCAGTGGACGGCACGAGCCGTCCGGCACTGGCACGACTACCTCGAGGGGCACGTGCAGGAGACCCGCAACCGGGTGGCCGACGGCGACCCCGGGCACGCCGAGCAGCTGGCCGTGCGGGCCGAGACCGGCGGCGTCCGACCGATCCTCGACCTCGCCGAGCGGCTGGGCGGCTACGAGCTGTCGGCCGCCGTCGCGGACGCCCCGTGGGTGCTCGAGATGCAGCAGCTGTCGGCCGAGGTCGTCGTGCTGGAGAACGACGTCGTCTCGCTCGAGAAGGAGCAGGGCATCGGCGACCACAACCTCGTGCTGCACCTGCAGCGGGCCGCGGGCGGCGACGTCGGCGGCGCCGTGGCCGTCGTGCAGGAGATGGTGCGCACCCGCGTCGACCGGTTCGTGGATCTCGCGGCCGACGCCGGCCGGTGCGCGCACGAGCTCGGCGAGGACGAGACCGGCGTGTCGGACGTCGAGCGCTACGTGCGCGACGCGCTGGCACCGGTGATGCGTGGCGCCCACGACTGGCAGCAGCACTCCGAGCGGTACCGCGCGGAGTACCTGGCGATCCCGCCCGAGGACCTCGACGCCGCGACGGGCGCGGCCCCCGCGGCCGCTCCGGCTCCCGCACCCGTGCGCAGCCTGCCGACGCCGAGCGGCCGGCCGCACGTCGTCCTCGTCGGCACCGGGTACACCAGCGTGTGGGCGCACCGCGCACTGCGCCGCCGGCTCGGCGGCTCGGTCGACGTGACGGTGATCGCCCCCGAGGCGAGCCACGCGTTCCACGGCTTCGTCGGCGAGGTGCTCGCCGGTGACCTCCCGACCGGGGTGACCCGCTCGCCGTTCGCCGAGGCATTCCCCGGCGCCCGGCACGTCGCCGGGTGGGTGCGTCAGGTCGTGGCCGACGCCCGCACCGTGCTGGTCGACACCCCCGACGGCACCGTGTCGGTGCCCTACGACGAGCTGGTGCTGGCCAGCGGCGCGAGCGACCGCCCGGCCGCCGAGGACGACGACGGCAGCGGGTGGTGCCTGCGCGGACCCGACGACGTCGCCGGCCTGCTGGCGCTGCTGGACGGCGCGGCGGTCGCCGACCCGAGCCGGCCGCCGCGAGCGGTCGTCGTCGGTGGCGGCCTGGCGGGCGTCGAGGCCGCCGCGGGCCTGGCCCGCCGCCGGGTGGGCGGACGCCGACCCGTCGTGACGCTGGTCGGCGCCCGCGACGAGGTCGCCGCCGAGCTGGCGGACTCGCCGGGCCTGGTGCAGCAGGCTCGCGCCTGGCTGCAGGACCTGGGTGTCGACGTCGTCACCGGCCGCCGCGTCGTCACCGTGCGACGCGACCACGTGGTGCTCGACGACGGCACCCGCCTGGCGACCGACGTGACCGTGTACGCCGTCGGCACCGACCGCCGCGCGCCGTACCTGGCCGGGCTGCCGCAGGCCGACGACGGGCGGGTGCTGGTCGACGGCTGCCTGCGCGCCGTGCCCGGTGTCTGGGCGGCCGGCGACGTCGCGACCGTGCTGGCCAAGGGCGGCGGGCTGGCGCCCGGCATGGCGGGCACCGCGATCCTGTCCGGCACCGCCGTCGGCCGCAACGTCGCCGCGAGCCTGCTCGGGCGGCGCCCGTCCGGGTTCGAGTGCCGCGACTCGGGGCGCGCCGCCGCCCTCGGCCCCGGCCGCGGCCTGCTGCACCTGACCGGCGCACCGCCGAGCAGCGGCCGCGGCGCCTACGTCGGCCGGCTGCTGTTCTTCCTCTGGTACGTGCCGTCGCGGCGCCAGGCCGGGCGCATCGTGCGCAGCTGGCTGGCCGGGCGGGTGCGTCCCGTGCGCCCGGTGCGACCGGCGCCGTCCCTCGCGGGTGCGGTGCCGTCGCGCCCGCACGACCGGGTCGCGGGCGCCCGCCCCGCCGACGTCCGGCCGCCGGCCGCGGTCGCCGACGTCGCGCAGCACCTGGTCGCGGCCCCCGTCTCGTCGGGCCGGTCGTGACCGACGTCGCGACGAGGGCCGGCACGACCGAGCCGACCAGACCCACCGACTCGACCGGCCTGACCGACGCCGGCGCGCACGGCCTCGCGGTCGTGCCCGCCGCGCCCGCCTCGTGGTGGTCGACGCCGGACGGTCACGGCGTCGAGCTCGCGATGGTGTCGGCGGTCGACGCCCTGCCGGGCCGGCTCCGCGAGCTCGCGGGGTACGCCCTGGGCTGGCGCGACGCGCCGTCGCCCGCAGGCGGCGAACCGGACGGCGACGGGCCGGTGCGCGCGCGCCGCGGCAAGGG
>NZ_BAAHBM010000102.1:0-10240 GCF_054776675.1 Angustibacter aerolatus | reverse complement strand
CGCGCGGGACGGGGCGTCCGGCGGCCTGCGGGCGGTCGCCGACCGGGGGAAGGCGCCCGGCGGCAGCCGCACCGGTGCCCGCGCGGCCTCCGAGACGGCGCGCCGGGTGCGGCGGGGGCGCGAGCCGCAGGCCTGAGGACGACCGGCCGGGTTGTCGGTGGGGCCCGGCAGACTCCCTCCTGGCGTCGACGGCGGGGGAGGGGGTGGTGGCGGTGCGGACGAGCAGGTGGTCGCCGTGGGGCGAGCTGGCGCGCCACCCGGACATCTGGGTGCACCGCTGCCGGTTGCAGGAGGGGCGCGGCTGGTGGGTGCCGTCCGAGCGGGTGATCCTGCTCGACGCCGGACTCGATCGGCGCACCGCGCGCTGCGTGCTGGCCCACGAGCTGGCGCACGCGCTGCTCGGCCACACCTGGCCCGAGGGGTACCGCGAGTCCGGGTGGCTGGCGGCGCGGCTCGAGCGGCAGGCCGACCGCTGGGCGGCCGAGCGGCTGCTGCCGGTCGACGTGCTGGCGCCGGTGCTGGCCGAGCGCCGCGACCCCGACGCCACCGCCCAGCGCCTCGACGTCACGCCGGAGCTGCTGCGCACGCGGCTGGCTGCGCTGACGGCCGACGAGCGGCAGCAGCTCGCGGGCGACGCGCCGGGCGACACGCGCCGAATGGACACGGTAGGTGAGGCTTACCTATCTTGACCTGGTGCCCGACGTCACCGCCAAGAAGTCCTGCTGCAAGGACCGGCCGCGCTGCAAGCGCTGCCCGGTGACCCTGAAGCGGCTCGCCGACGCCGGCTACGCCGAGCGCGAGTCGAAGCGGGAGTACGCGGTCGACCGCTCGGTGCCGAAGAAGGTCCTCGCGGCGGCGCGCGCCCGCTGACCGCTCGGGTCGGCGCTACGACCCCTGCTCGTGCGCCAGCACCGCGGCACCGACGATGCCCGCGGTGTTGCGCAGCGAGGCCGGCACGATCGGCGCCCGAAGGTGCAGCAGCGGCAGGAACTTGTCGGCCTTCTTGCTGACGCCGCCCCCGACGACGATGAGCGCCGGCCAGAGCAGGTCCTCGAGCACGCTGTAGTAGCGCTGCAGCCGCTCGGCCCACGCCTCCCACGACAGCTCCTCGCGCTCGCGCGCCGACGAGGCGGCCCGCGACTCGGCGTCGTGGCCGTCGACGACCAGGTGGCCCAGCTCGCTGTTCGGCACGAGCTGACCGTCGAGCAGCAGCGCGGTGCCGATGCCGGTGCCGAGCGTGGTCATCAGCACCAGGCCCCGGGTGCCGCGAGCCGCGCCGTAGCGCGCCTCGGCCACGCCGGCGGCGTCCGCGTCGTTCACCACGTGCGTGGCGTGCGCGAGCCGCTCGGTCATCAGCGCGTCCGCGTCGGTGCCGATCCACGAGCGGTCGATGTTCGCCGCGCTGCGCACGACGCCCTCGGTGACGACGCCGGGCACGGTGATGCCGACGGTGCCGTCGCCGAGGTGGTGGCCGAAGCCGTCGGCGACCTGCTTCACGGTGTCGGCGACGGCCTCCGGCGTGGCCGGCTGCGGCGTCTCCAGGCGCACCCGGTCCTCGATGAGCTCACCGGTGCGCAGGTCGACCGGGGCGCCCTTGACGCCCGAGCCGCCGACGTCGACGCCGAGCGCGACGTGGCCGCTCACGGGAGCGTCAGGATCTCTGCGCCCTGGTCGGTGACGACCAGCGTGTGCTCGAACTGGGCCGACCGACGTCGGTCGCGGGTGACCACCGTCCAGTCGTCGTCCCACATGTCCCAGTCGGGGGTGCCGAGGTTCAGCATCGGCTCGATCGTGAAGGTCATGCCTGCCTCGATGACGGTCTCGTAGCGGGGGGCGGCGTCGTAGTGCGGGACGACGAGCCCGGAGTGGAAGGCGGTGCCGATGCCGTGGCCGGTGAAGTCGCGGACGACGCCGTACCCGAAGCGCCGCGCGTAGGACTCGATCACCCGGCCGATCACGTTGAGCTCGCGCCCGGGCCGCACCGCCCTGATGCCGCGCATCATCGCCTCGTGGGTGCGCTCGATCAGCAGCCGCGACTCCTCGTCAACCTCGCCGACGGGGTAGGTGGCGTCGGTGTCACCGTGCACGCCGACGCCGTCGAGCACCAGGTAGGCGGTGACGTCGATGTTCACGATGTCGCCGTCCTCGAGGCGGCGGTCGTCGGGGATGCCGTGGCAGACGACCTCGTTCACGCTCGTGCACAGCGACTTCGGGAAGCCGCGGTAGCCCAGCGTGGAGGGGTAGGCGCCGTGGTCGAGCAGGAACTCGTGCCCGACGCGGTCGATCTCGTCGGTGGTCACGCCGGGCGCCACCACGGCGGCCGCCGCGGCCATCGCCTGCGCCGCGACGCGGCCGGCGACCCGCATCCGCTCGATGATCTCCGCCGGCTTCACCTCGGGCCCGGTGTACGGGGCGGGCGCCGGGCGGTCGACGTACTCGGGCCGGGGGATCGACGCCGGCACGGGCCGCCGGGGCGACTGCGTGCCGGGCCGGATCGCGGTCAGGCTGCGGGACATGCGGGGCAGTCTAGGCTGCCTGCTCATGGGTGCCTTCTACTTCAACACCAGCACCGGCCAGGTCGAGGAGCTCGAGAAGAAGAGCCAGAGCAAGGACCTGCTCGGCCCCTACCCGACGCGCGAGGCGGCGGCCGACGCGCTGCGGTCGGCCCGCGAGCGCACCGAGAGCTGGGACGCCGAGGAGCGCGAGTGGCGCGAGGGCGACCAGCCGTCCTGACCGCCCCAGCAGGCGTCCTCGGCGCGGCCCGCGGCTAGCGGCGCTGGCCGGTCGAGTGCGGCGGCGGCCCGCTGATCGTCTCGAGCACGCGGCTGAGTCGCTGTCGCCAGCCGGGGCCGCGCTGGGGCTCGGGCTCGCCGGAGGCCGCGCTGATGAAGTGCTGGGCCAGCTCGAACGACGCGGGCAGCACCGCCCCGGCGAGCACCTCGGGCGGCAGCTCGAGCGGTGACGCCGACGCGGCCAGCGCCTCGGGCAGCACCAGGCCGGTGGACGACACGCTCATCCGCTCGTGCGCCAGCCCGCCGAGCGCGCTGCCGCCGTCGTCGAGGGCGACGACGGTGGCACCGGTGCGCCGGGCGTCGTCGACCCGCTCGAGCAGCCCCTCGGGCGGCGTCTGCGGGCTGACGACGAAGACGGTCTCGCCGCGGGCCACCTGCTCGAGCCGCTGCATCCCGATCGCCAGGTGCGGGGGCGCGCCGGCCGGCGGGTTCCACCGCACGAGCTGCGGCGCCAGCTGCGACAGCCCGCTCAGCCGCGCCTCGTCGTCGAGGTGCGCGGCGAGGTGCCACGGCTCGACGGCGGGCGTGCCGACGAGCAGCAGGTGACCGGGGCCGGGGGTGCGGCGGATGGTGCGGCCGACTGCCGCGGCCCGCGACCACCACTCGGTGTGGTGCAGGACGTCGCGCAGCGCCCTGACCCGGTCGGCTTCCATGGCCTCAGGGTCGCATCTTCGCCCGGCGGGCGCCCTAGCGGTGCAGCTTCGGCAGCACCTCGCGGCCGAAGACGTCGATCCACTCGCGCTGGTTGCGACCCACGTTGTGCAGGTACACGCGGTCGAAGCCGAGGTCGACGAACCGCTGGATCTCGGCGCGGTGCACGTCGGGGTCGGCCGAGATGACCATGCGGCCCTCGAAGTCCTCCGGTCGCACGAGCTTGGCCATCTGCGCGAAGTCGTGCGGCGAGCGGATGTCGGCCTTGCCGAACTTCATGCCGCCGTTCGGCCACTCGGTCATCGCGTTCTCGAGCGCCTCCTCGTCGGTCTCGGCCCACGACAGGTGCAGCTGCAGCACCTTGGGCATCGCGTCCGGGTCCTTGCCGGCCTCGCGGGCGCCCTCGGCGAACCGGTCGAAGAGGCCACCGATCTTCTCCAGCGGAGCGCCGACCGTGATCATCCCGTCGGCGAACTTCCCGGTCTTCTTGGCGTTGATCGGCCCGGCGGTGGCGACCATGATCGGCGGGGCCTGCTCGGGCATCGTCCACAGCCGGGTCGTCTCGAGCTTGAAGTACTTCCCGTCGTGCTTGACGTCCTTGCCGGCGAGGCTGGCGTCGAACAGCTTGCGGATGACCTCGATGGCCTCCCACATGCGCAGCGACCGCTCACCGGCCTCCGGCCAGTACCCCGGGACGACGTGCTCGTTCAGCGCCTCGCCGGTGCCCAGGCCGAGCCACGATCGGCCCGGGTACATGGCCTCCAGCGTCGCCGCGGCCTGCGCCACCACCGCCGGGTGGAACCGGAAGCTCGGGCAGGTGACCCCCGGCCCCATGTCGCCCGTCGTCCGCTCGCCGACCGCGGTCAGCACGTTCCACACGAAGCTCGCCTGGCCCTGCTGGGGCACCCACGGCTGGAAGTGGTCGGCCGCCATGCACCCCGAGAACCCGTGCTGCTCCGCCAGCGCCGTCAGCGCCACGGCCTCGGTCGGGTGGAACTGCTCGAGCATGGCGGCGTAGCCGACGGTGAGGTCTGCGGAGGTCATGCCCAGCAACCTAACCCCGGGCCGACCCGGCCGCGCGGGCCGCGGCTCAGCCGGACTTGCGGCGGAACTGCCGCTGCACCTTCGCCGGCCCGGTGTGCGTGTGGACGTCGGCGCTGGCGCGGCCCTCGTCGTGCTCCTCGTGCTTGCCCTGCTTGCGGGCCAGGGCCTCGCGGAACTTCGCCTTCACGTCGTCTGGTGCTGCGGCGTGGTCGCCGTCCTTGGAGGACATGACCGGCATCCTGCCACGCCGGGGCGGGCCGGTGGGGCCCCGGGCTCAGCCGCCTCGCCGCAGCCTGGCCAGCACCTCGCGCGGGTCGGCCAGGTCGCCGAACCCGCCCAGCGCGGTGGCCAGCGGCTCGACGTCCGGCACGTCGGGCTCGATCGCGTCGGGGTCCTCGTGGTCGTCGTCACCGGGCACCTCGAGGTCCTGGGCGTCGACGGGGTCGACGGGCTCGGCGGGGTGCAGGTGCGCGCGGCGGGCCTCGACGGCGGCGACCAGCCGCGCGTACACGCCGGCGTCCCGCGGGTCGGTGAGCCACGCCTCGGCGGCCTCGGCGACCCGCGCGTCCAGCAGCACCAGGCGCTCGTCCACCGGTGGCCCTACTCGAAGCCGTGCTCGGGCGCCGGGAAGCGACGGCCGACCACGTCGTCGGCGTAGGCCCGCGCGGCCTGCAGCAGCGTGCCGCGCAGGTCGGCGTACTGCTTCACGAAGCGGCTCGGGGCGCCGCCGCGCAGGCCGGCCATGTCCTGCCAGACCAGCACCTGCGCGTCGCACTCGGCGCCGGCCCCGATGCCGATCGTCGGGATGCGCAGCACCTCGGTGACCCGGGCGGCCAGCTCGGCGGGCACCATCTCGAGCACCACGGCGAACGCCCCGGCGTCCTGCAGCGCGCAGGCGTCCTTCACCAGGCGGTCGCCGTCGTCGCCGCGGCCCTGCACCCGGTAGCCGCCGAGCGCGTGCTCGCTCTGCGGGGTGAAGCCGATGTGCGCCATGACGGGCACGCCGGCCCCGACCAGCGCCTCGACCTGCGGCACCACCCGGCGACCGCCCTCGAGCTTGACGGCGTGCGCCAGGCCCTCCTTCATCATGCGGAACCCGGTGGCCAGGGCCTGCTCGGGCGAGGCCTGGTAGCTGCCGAACGGCAGGTCGGCGACGACGAGCGCGCGCCGGGCGGTGCGGGTGACGGCGCGCACCAGCGGCAGCATCTCGTCGACCGTCACCGGCAGCGTGGTGGCGTAGCCGAGCACGTTGTTGCCGGCCGAGTCGCCGACGAGCAGCACCGGGATGCCGGCCTCGTCGAACACCTCGGCGGCGTACTGGTCGTAGGCGGTGAGCATCGCCCACCGCTCGCCTCGCTCCTTCAGCTGCTGCAGGTGGTGCACCCGCACCTGCTTCACCGGGGCGCCGGACGGCGTGCGCGGGCCGGTGCCGTAGGGAGCCGGCTGGTCGTCGGGCTGGGTCACGCCTCCGACCCTAGAGCGTGCCGCCGACGGTGGCGCGTGGCTACCCTCGCGCAGCATGAGCAGCGAGCGCTTCGACGTCGTGGTCGTGGGCGGCGGGCACAACGGCCTGACCGCGGCGGCGTACC
Source organism: Angustibacter aerolatus (assembly GCF_054776675.1). Classification (NCBI taxonomy): domain Bacteria; kingdom Bacillati; phylum Actinomycetota; class Actinomycetes; order Kineosporiales; family Kineosporiaceae; genus Angustibacter; species Angustibacter aerolatus. The sequence goes on along the minus strand of NZ_BAAHBM010000102.1, from coordinate 4,164 downwards.
TGGCCAGGGCCGGTCGCAGCGTGCTGGTGCTCGAGCGTCTCGACCACGTGGGCGGGGCGGCCGTGTCGGCCCGGGCGTTCGACGGGGTCGACGCGCGGCTCTCGCGCTACAGCTACCTCGTCTCGCTGCTGCCGCGCCTCGTGGTCGACGAGCTGGGCCTGCCGCTGCGGCTGGTGCGGCGGCGCTACTCGTCGTACACGCCGGTGCCGGGCGACCCCGGTCGCGGGCTGCTCGTCGACGCCGCCGACGCGTCGGCCACCGCGGCGTCGTTCGAGCGGGTCGGCGCGGGCGGCGACGTCGCGGGCTGGCACCGGCTGCAGGAGACCACCGGTGCGCTGGCCAGGGCGCTGTGGCCGACGGTGACCGAGCCGCTGCGGTCGGCCGACGAGGTGCGCGGGCTGGTCGGGGGCGACGCGTGGCGCGCGCTCGTCGAGCGCCCCCTCGGTGAGCTCGTCGAGGGCGCGGTGGCCGACGACACCGTGCGTGGGGTGGTGCTGACGGACGCGCTGATCGGCACCTTCGCGGCGGCCCACGACGCGTCGCTGCAGCAGAACCGTTGCTTCCTGTACCACGTCGTCGGCGGCGGCACCGGCGACTGGGACGTGCCGGTGGGCGGCATGGGCGCGCTCACGACGGCGCTCGCCGACGTCGCGAGCTCGGCGGGCGCCGTGCTGCGGACGTCGGCCGACGTGGTGGCCGTCGACCCCGAGGGCGCCGTCACCTACCGCTCCGGTGGCCGCGAGGTGACGGTGGCGGCGGGGCACGTGCTCGCCGGGTGCGCGCCCGCGACGCTGGCCCGGCTGCTCGGGGAGCCGCTGCCGGAGGCGACGCCGGCCGACGAGGGCGCGCAGCTCAAGGTGAACATGCTGCTCGCCCGGCTGCCGCGGCTGCGCGACAGCACGGTCGCCCCCGAGGCGGCCTTCGGCGGCACCTTCCACGTCAACGAGGGCTACGGGCAGCTGCAGGCGGCCCACGACCAGGCAGCGGCCGGGCGGCTGCCCGACGCCCCGCCGTGCGAGATCTACTGCCACTCGCTGAGCGACCCGTCGATCCTCGGCCCGCAGCTGCAGGTCGCCGGCGCGCAGACGCTGACGCTGTTCGGCCTGCACCAGCCGGCCGCGCTGTTCCGCGCCGACCCCGAGGGTGCCCGAGAGGCGGCGCTCGCGGCCACCCTGCGCTCGCTCGACTCGGTGCTCGCCGAGCCGATCGAGCCGCTGCTGTGGCGGACGCCGTCCGGCGAGCCGTGCCTGGAGGTGCGCACCCCGGTCGACCTGGAGGCCGAGGTCGGCTTGCCCGGCGGCAACATCTTCCACCGGCCGCTGCAGTGGCCGTGGGCCGAGCGCGCCGAGGACGTCGGGCGCTGGGGCGTCGAGACCGCGTGGCCGCGGGTGCTGCTGTGCGGGGCGGGCGCCCGGCGCGGCGGGGGTGTCAGCGGCATCCCCGGGCGGGCGGCCGCGATGGCGGTGCTCGCCGACCGGTAGCCCCCGCGCCCTAGGATGCCGCGCATGGACAGGCAGCAGGAGTTCGTGCTCCGGACGATCGAGGAGCGCGACATCCGCTTCGTGCGGCTGTGGTTCACCGACGTGCTCGGCACGCTGAAGTCGGTGGCCGTGGCCCCCGCCGAGCTCGAGGGCGCCTTCGCGGAGGGCATCGGGTTCGACGGCAGCGCCATCGAGGGCTTCGCCCGGGTGTTCGAGGCCGACATGCTGGTGAAGCCCGACCCGGCGACCTTCCAGGTGCTGCCGTGGCGCGGCGAGAACCCGGGCACCGCCCGGATGTTCTGCGACATCCTGCTGCCCGACGGCACGCCGTCGTTCGCCGACCCGCGCAACGTGCTGCGCCGCGCGCTGACCCGCGCCGCCGACCTCGGCTACACGTTCTACACGCACCCCGAGATCGAGTTCTTCCTGCTGAAGCAGGGCCCCGGCGAGGCGCCGGTGCCGGTCGACCAGGCCGGCTACTTCGACCACGTGCCGCACGGCACCGCGCACGACTTCCGCCGGCAGGCCATCACGCTGCTGGAGTCGATGGGCATCTCGGTCGAGTTCAGCCACCACGAAGGCGCCCCGGGACAGAACGAGATCGACCTGCGCTACGCCGACGCGCTGACCACCGCCGACAACATCATGACGTTCCGGGCGGTCATCAAGGAGGTCGCGCTCGAGCAGGGCGTCTACGCGACGTTCATGCCCAAGCCGTTCGCCCAGCACCCCGGCTCCGGCATGCACACGCACCTGTCGCTGTTCGCGGGCGACGGCAACGCCTTCCACGAGGCCGGCATGCCGTACCAGCTGAGCAAGGTCGGCCGGCAGTTCATCGCCGGGCTGCTGCGCCACGCGGCCGAGATCACCGCCGTCACGAACCAGTGGGTCAACAGCTACAAGCGGCTCGTCGGCGGCGGCGAGGCCCCGCAGTTCGTGTGCTGGGGCCACAACAACCGCTCGGCCCTGGTGCGGGTGCCGATGTACAAGCCGGCGAAGGGGCAGTCGACGCGGGCCGAGGTGCGCTCGATCGACTCCGCGTGCAACCCCTACCTGGCGTTCGCGGTGATGCTGAACGCCGGGCTGAAGGGCATCGAGGAGGGGTACGAGCTGCCCGACGAGGCCGAGGACGACGTGTGGAGCCTCACCGACGGCGAGCGCAAGGCCCTGGGCATCGACCCGCTGCCGGGCAGCCTCGCCGAGGCGATCGCGGTCATGGAGCGCAGCGAGCTGGTCGCCGAGACGCTCGGCGAGCACGTGTTCGAGTTCTTCCTGCGCAACAAGCGCAACGAGTGGCAGGACTACCGCGCCCACATCTCCCAGTTCGAGCTCGACCAGTACCTGGCGCTGTGACCGCAGGCACCGCCCTGCTGGTGGGCGGCACCGGCGAGGTCGGGCGCACGCTGCGACCGGCGCTCGAGCGGGCCGGCTGGGCGGTGCGGGTGCTGTCGCGCACCGCCGGCCCCGAGCCCGGCCGGGTGGTGGGCGACCTGGCCACCGGGAGCGGCCTCGAGGCAGCCGTGCGCGGCGTCGACGCCGTCGTCCACCTGGCCAGCGACGCGCGGCACCTGCGGGCGGTCGACGTCGAGGGCACCGGCCGGCTGCTGGAGGCGGCGCGCGGGGCCGGCGTGGGGCACGTGCTGCTGCTGTCGATCGTGGGCTGCGACGCGGTGCCGATCGCCTACTACCGGGCCAAGGTCGCGGCCGAGCAGCAGGTGCTCGCCGACCCCGCCGGCAGCGTGCTGCGTGCCACCCAGTTCCACTCGCTCGCGCTGCGACTGGCCGAGGGGGCGACCCGCGGCCCGATCGTGCTCGCGCCCCGGGGGCTGCGGGCGGCGCCCGTCGACGTCGACGACCTCCCCGACCGGCTGGTCGACGCCCTCGCGGCGGACCGACGCGGCCGGGCGCCCGACCTGGGCGGCCCGGAGGTCGTCGACCTCGGCGACCTCGCGGTGCGCTGGGCCGTCGCCCGCGGCCGGCGCCGGCCGCTCGTCGTCCGGCTGCCGGCGGTCGGTCGCGCGCTCGGGGCGTTCGCGAGCGGCGCCAACCTGCCCGCGGCCGGGGCCGAGCGCGGCACCCGCACCGTCGAGGCGTTCATGACCGAGCGGCTGGCCGGGTCGTGAGCACGCGGGCCGTCAGCGTCCGCGCCCGGCTGATCCGCCTGGGGTTCCGGGACGCCGACCGCGCCGAGCGCCTGCTGGGCGACCCGGCGCTGGCCGGGCTGCTCGACCCGCTCGAGGACGTCTTCGAGGACGGCCTGCTGCTCGAGGTCGCCGACGCGGCCGACCCCGACCTGGCGCTGCTCGGCCTGGTGCGCCTCATGGAGGGCGTCGCGCAGGTGCGGCGGCTCGACCCCGACGACCCGGCGCTCGCCGAGGCCGACCTGCCGCACCTGCTGCAGGCGGTGCGGGTGGCCGGCCCGGTGCGGCACCGGCTGCTGTCGGTGCTCGGGTCGTCGTCGGCCCTGGGCGACCACCTGGCGCGCCACCCCGCGCACTGGGTGGTGCTGCGCGACGACGCCGAGGCGACGCCCGAGCAGCTGCGCACCGAGCTGCTGCGGGCGGTGGGCGCCCACCCGGCCGCCGGGCAGCCCGTCGCGTCCGACGGCGGCCCCACCGGCCACGACCGCCTGCGGGTCGCCTACCGGCGCGGGCTGCTGCGCCTGGCCGGGCGCGACCTGTCG